>CAZMMH010000212.1:0-4584 GCA_964567315.1 uncultured Gammaproteobacteria bacterium | reverse complement strand
CGCCGTCAGCGCAAGCGCCAGTTCCGCGCCCTGTGGATCGTGCGCATCAACGCCGCCGCCCGTGAGCACGGCCTCTCCTACAGCCGTTTCATCAACGGTCTGAAGAAGGCCTCGATCGAGGTCGACCGCAAGGTCCTGGCCGACCTCGCGGTGTTCGACAAGGTCGGCTTTGCCGCCCTCGCTGAACAGGCCAAGGCTCAGCTCGCTAGCTAATCCGCGTACGCGCCGCGAGGCGTTGGGCGGATGTCCGGAATAGGGGAGGGGTCTCGGCCCCTCCCCTATTTCGTTTTTGGGACCCGGAGAGAACCACCGTGCAACAACTGCCAGAAGTGGAAGCGCGCGCCCTGGAGGAAGTGGCCGCCGCGCAGGGCCTGCAGGCGCTCGATCAGGTGCGGGTGCAGTACCTGGGCAAGAAGGGCCTGCTTACCGAACTGCTCAAGGGCCTGGGTGCGGTGCCGGCGGAGGAGCGTCCACAGGCCGGTCAGGCCATCAATCGGGCCAAGCAGGCGCTGCAGGCGGCGATCGAGGCGCGCAAGAGCGCCCTCGAGCAGGCCAAGCTGGACGCCCAGCTGGCTGCCGAGGCGATCGACGTGACCCTGCCGGGCCGCGGCCGCGGCAGCGGCGGTCTGCACCCGGTCACCCGCACCCTGCAGCGCATCGAGGCCTTCTTCGCCCGCCTGGGCTTCGAGGTGGCCGAGGGGCCGGAGATCGAGGACGACTACCACAACTTCGAGGCGCTCAATATTCCCGCCCACCATCCGGCGCGGGCCATGCACGACACCTTCTATTTCGACGAGCACACGGTGCTCCGCACCCACACCTCGCCGGTGCAGGTGCGGGTGATGGAGCACCGCGAGCCGCCGCTGCGGATCGTTGCCCCGGGCCGCGTCTACCGCTGTGACTCCGACGTCACCCATACGCCGATGTTCCATCAGGTGGAGGGGCTGATGGTGGACGAGGGGATCAGCTTCGCCGATCTCAAGGGGGTGCTCGACGCCTTTCTCAAGGATTTCTTCGAGCGCGACCTGCGGGTGCGTTTCCGCCCCTCCTACTTCCCCTTCACCGAGCCGTCCGCAGAGGTCGACATCGAGTGCGTGATCTGCGGCGGCGAGGGCTGCCGGGTCTGCTCGGGCACCGGCTGGATCGAGATCCTCGGCTGCGGCATGGTGCACCCGAAGGTGTTCGAGGCGGTGGGCGTCGACAACGAGAAGTACACCGGCTTCGCCTTCGGCATGGGTGCCGAACGCCTGGCCATGCTGCGTTATGGCGTCAACGACCTGCGCCTGTTCTTCGAGAACGATCTGCGCTTCCTGAGGCAGTTCAGCTAGGCGCGGACAAACCCGCCTCCAACCCCAGAACAAGAGAAGAAGAGGCGGCCGTCGGGGCCGCCGGTCCAGGACAAAGCGATGAAATTCAGCGAACACTGGCTGCGCGAATGGGTGAATCCGGAGATCGGCTGCGAGGAGTTGGCCGCACAGCTGACCATGGCCGGGCTGGAGGTGGATGCAGCAGTGCCGGCCGCGCCGCCCTTCGAGGGGGTGGTGATCGGCCATGTGCTCAGCGTCGCGTCGCACCCGGACGCCGACAAGCTGCGGGTCTGCAGCGTGGATGCGGGCGGCGGCCAGCCGCTGCAGATTGTCTGCGGCGCGCCCAACGTCGCCGAGGGGATGAAGGCACCGCTCGCGGTGGTGGGCGCCTACCTGCCCGGCGGGCTCAAAATCAAGCGGGCCAAGCTGCGCGGGGTCGAGTCGGAGGGGATGCTCTGCTCGGCCCGCGAACTGGGGTTGAGTGACGATGCCGCCGGCCTGATGGCGCTGCCGGCGGACGCGCCCACGGGCAGCGACCTGCGCGTGCACCTGGATCTGGACGACACGCTGATCGAACTCGGTCTGACGCCCAACCGTGGCGACTGTCTGGGCCTTGCCGGCATTGCCCGCGAGGTGGGGGTGCTTAACCGCTGCGAGGCCGCGGGTCCGGCCATCGAAGCCGTGCCGGCGGCGGTCGACGATACCCTGCAGGTCACGGTGGAGGCCCCGGCGGCCTGCCCACGCTACCTGGGCCGGGTGCTGCGCGACATCGACCCCCAGGCAAGGACGCCGGCCTGGATGGCGGAGCGCCTGCGCCGCAGCGGCGTGCGCAGCCTGGGGCCGCTGGTGGACGTGACCAACTACGTGATGCTGGAGCTGGGTCAGCCGATGCACGCCTTCGACCTGGCGCAAATCCAGGGCGGGGTGCGCGTGCGCATGGCCGCAGCGGGCGAACGCCTGACCCTGCTCGACGGCCAGGAGCTGGAGTTGGACGCCGAGACCCTGGTGATTGCCGATGCCGGCAAGGCCCTGGCCCTGGCCGGCATCATGGGCGGTGAGCATTCCGGCGTTGCCGATGACACCCGCGACCTTTTCCTGGAGTGTGCCTTCTTCGCGCCCGGGGCCCTGGTCGGCCGGGCCCGCCGCTACGGGCTGCGCACCGACTCCTCACACCGCTTCGAGCGCGGCGTCGATCCGCAGCTGCAGGCCCGCGCCATGGAGCGGGCCACCGCACTGCTGCTGGAGATTGCCGGCGGCCGTCCCGGCCCGGTGGTGGAGTGGTGTGCGGAGGAGCGGCTGCCGCTGCGCCTGGGGATCCTGCTGCGCCGGGCCCGCCTGAGCCGTCTGCTTGGGATCGAGGTGGCGGATGCCACCGTGGCCGATATCCTCACCCGCCTCGGCATGGAGGTGAAAGAGACGCCCGAAGGCTGGCAGGTGGTGCCGCCGAGCTTCCGTTTCGATCTGTCCATCGAGGCCGACCTGGTCGAGGAGGTGGCGCGTATCCACGGCTATGCGCAAATGCCGAGCCGCCTTCCCAGTGGCGCCCTTGCCGGCGCCTCCCTGCCCGAGACGCGAATCGACGTCGAACGGGTGCGCCAGTTGCTGGTGGACCGTGATTTCCAGGAAGCGATCACCTACAGTTTCGTCGACCCGGAAATCCAGCAGACGCTTGCACCGGAATTCACCCCCGTGGCCCTGGCCAACCCCATCTCCGCGGACCTGTCGGTGATGCGAACCACCCTCTGGGGCGGGCTGCTGCGGGCCCTGGGTTACAACCGCAATCGCCAGCAGGGGCGTATACGTCTGTTCGAAATCGGTCTAAGCTTTGTTTCTCAAGGCACTGAACTGAAACAGGAAAATCAGGTTGCTGCGGTTCTGCTTGGGGATCGGGAGCCGGAACAGTGGCACGCCAAGGGCACGGCCGCCGACTTCTACGACCTCAAGGCGGACGTGGAGGCCCTGTTGGCCTTGGGCGGGTGCCCTGAGTGCTTCGATTTCGTGCCGGAACGTCACTCCGCCCTGCATCCGGGCCAAAGTGCGGCGATCATTCGCGACGGCGAGCCCGTTGGCTGGCTGGGACGTCTTCATCCGGTGGTGGCGAAACGCCTCGATCTGCCGCCATCGGTGCTCTTGTTCGAGGTTGCGCTAGGAGCGGTCACCGCCTCCGCGGTGCCCAAGTTCGCGGAATTGTCAAAATTCCCGGCGATTCGTCGGGATATTGCGGTGGTCCTGGGGGACGAGGTGCCCGCGCGCGACGTGCTTGGCGCGGTACGTGAAAGTGCGGGGAGTCTGTTGCAGGAGCTTCAGCTGTTTGACGTCTATGATGGCGAAGGCATTGAAAATGGGAAGAAAAGTGTCGCTCTGGGCTTGATTTTACAGGACCGTTCGCGCACCCTTACCGACCAGGATGTCGATGCGGTGACCGCGCGCATCCTGGATGCCCTCACGAGCCGCTTCGACGCAGTATTGAGAGATTGAGATTGATGACGTTGACCAAAGCCGAAATGGCTGAACAACTTTTCGAGGAACTCGGCCTGAACAAGCGAGAGGCCAAGGAGTTCGTCGAGGCATTTTTCGAACACGTGAAGGTTTCGCTCGAACAGGGACAGCAGGTCAAACTCTCGGGCTTCGGCAATTTCGACCTGCGCGACAAGAATCAGCGTCCGGGCAGAAACCCCAAGACGGGCGAGGAAATTCCGATCACCGCGCGGCGCGTGGTCACCTTCCGTCCGGGGCAGAAGCTGAAGGCCAGGGTCGAGGCGTATGCTGGAACCGAGTCACAATAACGAACTGCCGGCGATACCGGCCAAACGCTACTTCACCATCGGCGAGGTGAGCGAGCTGTGCGGGGTGAAACCGCACGTGCTGCGCTATTGGGAGCAGGAGTTTCCCCAGCTGAAGCCGGTGAAGCGGCGCGGCAACCGCCGCTACTACCAGCGGCACGACGTGCTGCTCATCCGCCAGATCCGGGCGCTGCTCTACGAGCAGGGCTTCACCATCGGCGGTGCCCGTCAGCGCCTCTCCGGTGCCGAGGTCAAGGAGGAGCTCAGCCAGACCCAGCAACTGGCGCGCGAGCTGCGCCACGAGCTGGACGATGTGCTGCAGCTTCTTGCCCGCTGAGCCGCGGGCGTAACGTTCAAGTTTCTTTCCGCCGAGAATGCCGGTATCATTGCCGGCGCCGCGACGCGGTGTCTTTTCAGCTCAGCTTTTCAGGTTCATAAGTTTCGGGGCGTGGCGCAGCCTGGTAGCGCACTTGCATGGGGTGCAAGGGGTCGGA
>CAZMMH010000211.1:0-4589 GCA_964567315.1 uncultured Gammaproteobacteria bacterium | reverse complement strand
GGCGCCACGCCCAAGACCCAGAGCGCGCTGCTGGAGGCGATGGAGGAGCACCAGGTGACCACCGAGGGGGAGACCCGTCCCCTGCCCGAACCGTTCTTCGTCATCGCCACCCAGAATCCGGGCCACTACATCGGCACCTTCCCCCTGCCGGAATCGCAGCTGGACCGCTTCCTGATGCGCATCGACATGGGCTACCCGGACCGCAGCGCCGAGCGTGGCCTGCTGGCGGGGCGCGATCGCCGCGAGATGCTGCGCGACCTGCAGCCGGCGGCGGACGCCGCGCAGCTGGCGGGGATCCAGGCCAAGGTGCCCACGGTGCACGCCTCGGAGGCCCTGCTCGACTATCTTCAGGCCCTGGTCGCCTTCTCCCGCGATGCGCCCGAATTCGACACCGGCCTGTCGCCGCGCGCGGCGCTGTCGCTGCTGCGCGGCTCCCAGGCCTGGGCCCTGATGGACGGCCGCGACCACGTGTTGCCGGAGGATCTGCAGGCGGTGCTGCCGGCGGCCGTACGCCATCGTCTGCGCCTGCGGGCGGCGGACAGCGAGGATGCCGCGGAGTTGCTGCTGGCCGGCGTTCCCGTGGTCTGAGTGCGCAGGGCACTGATGTTCAGCGAACGCCTGCTGCGGTTCCGCACGCTCAGGCGGCGGCTGGTTCACCGGGGAGCGCGCGCCGGGACGTTGGTCCTCGACCCGCGCCACGTCTACATCCTGCCCAGCCGCGCCGGCTACGGCTTCGCCCTGATGCTGCTGGTGATGCTGATCGGCGCCATCAACTACAACAACAGCCTGGGCTTCATGCTCACCTTCCTGCTCGGTGGCCTTGGCCTGGTATCGATTCTGCACACCTACCGCAACCTGCGCGGCCTGGCCATACGCCCCGGACACGCCGACCCGGTATTTGCCGGCACCAGGGCACGCTTCGCCTTCCATCTCGACAACGCCGGACAGCCGGCCCGCTACGACATCGCCTTCAGCACCAACGACGGCGGCGAATGCGTGGCCGACGTGCCCGGCGGCGGCCAGGCAAGAATCGAATTGGCCGTACCGGCGCCCCGCCGCGGCCGCCTGCGGCCCGGCCGCCTGCGGATCGAGTCGCGCTTCCCCATCGGCCTGTTCCACGCCTGGTCGTGGATCGAGCCCGAGGTCAGCTGCCTGGTCTACCCGCAGCCGGAGCCGACGGCGACGCTGCCGCCGCCGCGGCACGAGGAGCAGCATGGCGCGGCGCTGGCCGGCGAGGGCAATGACGACTTCGCCGGCCTGCGCGCCTACCAGCCGGGCGACTCCCTGCGTCACATCGACTGGAAGGCGCTGGCCCGCGGCCACAAGCTGCTGACCAAACAGTTCCACGGCGAGGCCGGCGCCAGCCTCTGGCTGGCCTGGGACCAGACCGCGGGCCTGGCGCCCGAGGCGCGCCTCTCCCGTCTCTGCCGCTGGGTGCTGGACGCCGAGACGCGCGGCCTGAGCTACGGCCTGGAGCTTCCGGACCTGGTGCTGTCGCCGTCGCGCGGCGACAGCCACCGCAGCCGCTGCCTCGAGGCGCTGGCCCTGTATGGCGTGGCGCCGGAGGAACGCAGCGAATGAAGCGCCAGGCCCCCGCCCTGCCCGCCGCGACCCTGCTCTGGCTGCTGTTGTCGCTGGCCCTGGTGTTCGCTCCCCACGCCCTGCGCCAGCCCGTGTGGAGCTCGGCCGCGGTGGTCGCCTTCGGCCTCTGGCGCTGGGCAGCGGAGCGCGGCCGGCTGCCCCTGCCGGGGACGCTCCTGCGCGTCGCCCTGGCGCTCGCGGTGGGCGCCGGCATCTACCTGAGTTTCGGCCGCCTGTTCGGGCGCGAGGCGGGGGTGGCCTGGCTCAGTGTGCTCGCGGCGCTCAAGCTGCTCGAGAGCCGCGACCAGCGCGACGGCGTGACCTTGATGTTTCTCGCCTATTTCCTGGTGATCACCAACTTCCTTTTCACCCAGACCATTCCCACCGCACTCTATATGCTGGTCACCGTGCTGGTGATCACCGCCACCCTGGTGGCGCTGCAGCGCCGCGGCACGCCCCTGCCCGCGCGCCTGCGCCTCGGCATCGCCGCCAAGCTGCTGTTGCCGGCGCTGCCGATCATGGCCCTGCTGTTCGTGCTCTTTCCGCGCATCGCCGGTCCCCTGTGGGGCATGCCCAACGACGCCTACAGCGGCGTCACCGGGCTCGACAACAGCATGGCGCCGGGCAGCATCAGCCAGCTCAGCCAGTCGAATGCGGTCGCCATGCGGGTCCAGTTCAACGGCACCCCGCCGCCCAAGGAGCTGCGCTACTGGCGCGGGCCGGTGCTCTGGCACTACAACGGTCGCGAATGGACCGAAGGCTTCAGCGGTGCCGGCGAGGCGCCCCAGGCAGTGATTCCCGAAGGGCCGGCGGTGAGCTACACGGTCACCCTCGAACCCACCAACCACCGCTGGCTGTTCGCCCTCGACCTGCCGGCGAGCGGCCCGGCGGGCGCGACCCCGCGGGGTGACTTCGAGATCCGCGTCGCCGAACCGGTGCGCAGCCGGCTGCGTTACCGCATGCTCTCCTATCCCCGCTACCGCACCGGCCTGGAGCTGGACGCCGCCACCCGCCACCGGGCGCTGCAGTTGCCGGCGCACACGGCGCCGCGTGCCCGCAGCCTGGCCGAGCGCTGGCGCGCCGAAAACCCGGCCCCGGAGGCGATCGTGCGCCGGGCCCTGGCCATGTTCCACGACCAGGGCTTCGTCTACACCCTGAACCCGCCGCGCCTCACCCGGGACCCGGTGGATCAGTTCCTGTTCGGCACCCGGCGCGGTTTCTGCGAGCACTACGCCGGCGCCTTCGTGGTGCTGATGCGGGCGGCCGGTGTCCCGGCCCGGGTGGTGATCGGCTACCAGGGTGGCGAGGTCAATCCCCTCGACGGCTACGTGGTGGTACGCCAGGCGGACGCCCACGCCTGGGCCGAGGTCTGGCTGCCGCAACGGGGCTGGACCCGCGTCGACCCGACGGCGGCCGTCGCCGAGGCCCGCATCGACGGTGGTATTCAGGCCGCGCTGCCCGATGCCCCCGGCCTGCCCGCGGTGCTGCGCACCCGCAACAATCTGCTGCGGGGCCTGTACGACGCCATGGACGCGGTCAACAACGCCTGGAACCAGTGGGTACTCGCCTACGGCCCGGGGCAACAGCAGGCCTTCCTGTCGCGTTTCGGGCTCGGCAGCTGGCGCAACATGGCCCTTGCGCTGCTGGCCACGGTGGGCCTGGTCCTGGCGCTCACCGCGCTCCTGCTGCTGCGCCGCAGGCGCGGCAAGAATCACGACCCGGTAAGCGAACTCTACAACCGTTTCTGCCGCAAGCTGGAGCGTGTCGGCCTGGCGCGCCAACCCCACGAAGGACCGCGTCACTTCGCCCGGCGCATCGCCCTGCTGCGGCCCGACCTGGCCCGGCAGGTAAAGGGTGTCACCAGCCTCTACATCCGCCTGCAGTACGGGCGTGAGGCCCCTCCCGGCTGGGAGCAGGTGCTGCGCCGCCGGGTGCGCGACTTCCGCCCCTCGCGCGCGCCCCGCTGAGGCCCGAACCACTGGAAAGCCCTGCAAGCTGCGCTAGATTAGTAATGCGCTTGCGTCGTACCGCCGTGCCTGCGCGCAGCGATACGGGACGTATCGGGCGTCGATAAGGAGGAAGTCATGGCAAAAAAAGAAACCACCCGCGAGGTATCCAAACAGAGCCAGGCGCCCACCACCAGCGTCAGCCGCGGCCTCAGCCCCTTCGAGGAGATGGATCGCGTCTTCGAGTCGCTGTTCCCGGCCGCCTGGCGCCACCCCTTCATGCAGGAATGGCCAAGCTGGAGCCGGATGGCCGCGCCGCTGGAGGGGCGCATGCCCAAGGTCGACGTAATCGACCGTGACAAGGAGGTGCTGGTGCGGGCCCAGGTGGCAGGGGTGAAAAAGGAGGACCTGGACGTCACCCTGTCGGACAACACGGTCACCATCAAGGGCTGCACCAGCCACGAGGACAAGGAGGAAAAGGGCGATTATTACCGCTGTGAGATCAGCCGGGGCGAATTCTCCCGCACCGTCGCCCTGCCCGCCGACGTGGACACCGAGGCCGCCAAGGCCAGCTTCGACAACGGGGTACTGGAGCTGACCCTGCCCAAGGCCGCCAAGGCCAAGCGGCGCACCGTCAAGGTCGAATAGGGCAACGGCCCCGCAGGCGCAACCGCCGGCGGGACCACCACCGCGACGGCCACAGCAACGAAGGCGCTGCTGACAAGCGGCGTTTTTCGCTGCCCGTGCCCCCCAACACCTGCCGGCGACGAACATGCCGGAGGGTGGCGCGTAGCGAAATGCGGTTGCGGAAATGGAAAAGGGCGCCCGAAGGCGCCCCTTGCCTGCATCCCCGCGGTGTACCGAAATTCAGCGTGCCGCCGCGAACACGTCCACGCTGCGGGCACCGTCCTTGGTGATGTCGTAGATACCGGCAACGGTACTGGCATTGCTGCCGAAGAAGCCGCCGTTGACCGAGCCCGCGACGTTGCTGCTGTCGGTCGCGCTGACGCTGGTGGAGACGATGCTGGAGCCGACGATATTGCCGGAGGCGTTGAAGCCGAT
>CAZMMH010000210.1:0-4595 GCA_964567315.1 uncultured Gammaproteobacteria bacterium | reverse complement strand
GGGATATCGCAACACCGCAACAGGCGCGCGCGGTGCTGGCATCCACCGGGGCCGATGGCATCATGATCGGCCGAGCGGCTCGCGGCCGCCCCTGGATCTTTCGACATCTTGGCCGCTATTTGACGAACGGCGAAATCCTGCCGGAGCCCTTGCCGTTCGGGATTGGAGAGACGCTGTTGGGGCACGTGCAAGAGATCTATCGCTTTTACGGCGAACACCAAGGCGTGCGCATGGCGCGCAAGCATATCGCATGGTACAGCAGAGAACACGCAGGCGCCGCGGAGTTCCGGCGCCAGATCAATCAGGCAGAGACAACAACACAACAACTGGCGCTGATCCGTGGCTTCTTCGATCAGCCCAACGCAAAGGGGGAAATGGCAGCATGAATATGGACGCATCCGCCTTGAGAGAAGAGCTTCGGACGGATTTCGCGGTGATGAGCGACAACGCCAGCGAGCCATTGCGCGAATGCGTGCGGGAGGCGCTCCAACGCTATTTCCAGCAAATGGACGGACATAGCGTCAACGGCTTGTACGAAATGGTGCTGTCGGAGGTCGAAGAACCGATGCTCGAGACGGTCATGCACTACACCCGGGGCAACCAGACCAAGGCAGCCGGCCTTCTGGGCATCAGCCGCAGCACGCTGCGCAAAAAGTTGTCCCGCTACCGACTGGACTGAGGAAACCTGTTGACTCTTGCGGCGAGGATCGATCGCAGCAACCGGCCGCTGCCCGCCGTTCGGAAATAACCGAAAACGATTTATGAGCAAACATGAAAAACCTGCGCTGTCCCGCGCCCTGATCAGCGTTTCCGACAAAACCGGGATCGTGGACTTCGCACGGGCGCTGAGCGACCTGGGGGTGGAAATCCTGTCCACCGGGGGGACCGCCCGCCTGCTCACCGACAACGACGTCCCGGTTAACGAGGTTTCCGATTACACCGGTTACCCGGAGATGATGGACGGCCGGGTCAAGACGCTGCATCCGCGCATCCATGGCGGTATCCTCGGGCGCCGGGGAATCGATGATGCGGTGATGAAGGAGAACGAGATCAAACGCATCGATCTGGTGGTGGTCAACCTGTATCCGTTCGAGCGAACGGTTGGCGATCCCGATTGCAGCCTGGCCACGGCTATCGAGAACATCGATATCGGCGGTCCCACCCTGTTGCGCGCGGCAGCCAAGAACCACCGCGACGTCACCGTCGTCGTCGATAGCGCAGACTATGGGCGGGTCCTCGATGAGCTGAAACGCAATCAGCGAGTGGCAGAGGCGACCCGCTTCGATCTTGCGGTGAAGGCCTTCGAGCACACGGCGCGCTACGACGGGGTGATCGCGAACTACCTGGGCGCGCGAACCGATGCGACGACGGAGACCTTTCCGCGTACCCTCAGCCTTCAGTTCACCCGATCCGAGGCGATGCGCTACGGGGAAAATCCCCATCAACAGGCGGCATTCTACGTGGAGTCCAATCTCCCGGACGCCTCTGTCGCCACTGCCCGCCAAACCCAGGGCAAGGCACTGTCCTTCAATAACATCGCCGACACTGACGCGGCGCTCGAGTGCATCAAACAGTTCGACGAGGGACCGGCCTGCGTCATCGTCAAGCACGCCAATCCCTGTGGGGCAGCGCTCGGCGGGGATCTCCTGGAGGCATACAACCGGGCCTACCAGACCGACCCGGAGTCGGCCTTCGGCGGCATCATCGCGTTCAACGGCCAACTCGATGCCGCCACCGCACGCCGCATCATCGAACGGCAGTTCGTCGAAGTCATCGTCGCGCCGAGCATCTCTCAGGGCGCCATCGAGGCGGTCCAGGAGAAGAAGAACGTCCGCCTTCTGGCCTGCGGCCAGTGGGGCCGGGAGCCGAGCCAGCGCATGGATTTCAAGCGCGTCAACGGCGGCTTGCTGGTGCAGCAAGCGGATTTGGCGCTGACCGCGGAGCTGCGGGTCGTCAGCAAACGCCAGCCCACGGAGCTGGAGCTGGCGGACCTGCTGTTTACCTGGCGCGTCGCTAAGTTCGTGAAGTCCAACGCCATCGTCTACGGCCGCGAGCGCATGACCATCGGCGTGGGAGCCGGTCAGATGAGCCGCGTCAACTCCGCCCGCATCGCCGCGATCAAGGCCGCGCAGGCCGGGCTGGAGATCAAAGGCTCGGTGATGGCCTCGGATGCCTTCTTTCCGTTCCGCGACGGCATCGACAACGCCGCGGCCGCCGGGATTTCGGCAGTCATCCAACCCGGAGGATCGATGCGCGATGCGGAAGTCATCGCCGCCGCCGACGAACACGGCATGGCGATGGTATTCACCGGCATGCGCCACTTCCGCCACTAAGGAACCGCCGGGGGACGCCCATCATGGCAGGGGAGCGGCCGGAGGAGAGCATGGCGCTCGCCGTCGGGCACCTCCGTGCGGGGCGCTGGACCGAGGCGGCCGAACTGCTGCGCGCACTCTGCCGGCAAGCGTATGCGACAGCGGCCGCACGCCACCAACTGGGCCTCGCCGAACTCCAGCTGGGCCGGACCGAAGCGGCGCTGGCGCAGTTGGAACAGGCGGCCCGCGAGGCCGCCGACCCCGTACTGCTCAAGGATCTCGGCAACGCCCGCGGCGACGCGGGCGACCACCAAGGGGCGATCGACTGCTACCGCCGGGCCCTGGACCTCGATCCCGACTTTTTTCCCGCCCACGCCAACCTGGCCACCGAGCTGCTGGCCCTGGGCGACACCGCAGGGGCCCTGGAACACTATCGGCGAGCTGTCGACCTGCGCCCGGACATCGCTCAGCTGCACGACAACCTCGGCAACGCCCTGCGGGTCGCCGGCGACCCGCAGGCAGCGGCGGCGTGCCACCGCAAGGCCATCGAGTTGCTGCCCGACCTGGCGTCGGCCCACTCCAACCTGGGGGCGGCGCTGTTGGCCGCAGGCGACCTCGAGGGTGCGATCAGCGCCCTGCGCCGCGCCCTGGAGCTGGCACCGGGACTGCCCCAGGCGCAACACCCGCTGGCCTTGGCCTATCTGCGTGCCGGCCGCCCGCGGGAGGCCCTGCCGCTGCTGGAGGAAATCATCCGCCGCGAGCCGGGCAACCGCTTCTTTCGCCTGCAGCTCGCCGAAACCCTGGAGAGCCTGCACGAGCTCGCGCGGGCACGGACACTGGCCGCGGAGCTGCTGGCCGTGACGCCCGGGGAGCCTGCCGCCGCCCGTCTGCAGGCCCGCCTGCTGCGCCGCGAGGGCCGGATCGGCGAGGCCATTGCCCTGCTCGAGGGCATGGCGGAGCCCGACGATGACGAGGCGGCGGCCGCGCGTCACTTTGAGCTGGGCATGCTCTACGACCGCCAGGACGACGCCGACCTCGCCTTCGCCCACCTGAGCCGGGCCAACGCCATCCGCGCACCCTACGCCAATACCGCCGAGGCCGCCCACTACCTCCAGGGCATCGAACAGCTGAGCGCAATGATCACCCCCGAACGGTTCGCCGGCTGGAGCCGGCCGGAGACTTGCGGGCCATGCCCGGTGTTCATCCTCGGCTTTCCCCGCTCCGGCACGACCCTGCTCGACCAGATGCTCGATGCCCACCCGCAGCTGCAGGTGATGGAGGAGCGCAACGTTCTCGCGACGCTGGTGGCACAGGTTGGCGCCCTGCCCGGCGGCTACCCGGACGCCCTCGACACCCTCGACGAGGCGACAGTCAACGCCCTGCGTGACGAGTATTTCCGCCTCGCGGGCAAACAGCTGCAGCTGGCACCGGGGCGGATCCTGGTGGACAAAAATCCCCTCCACATCGTGCGCACCAACCTGATCCAGCGGCTATTTCCCGAAGCGCCGATCATCCTCTCCCTGCGCCACCCCTTCGATGCCTGCCTGAGCAACTTCATGCAGGACTTCGAGCTCAACAACGCCATGAGCCACTTCGTCACCCTGGAGGGAACGGCGGCGCTCTACCGCGCGGTGATGTCGCTCTGGCAACGCTTCCGCGTGGCCTTTCCGCAAATGCGGGTCCACGAGGTCCGTTACGAAACCCTGGTCGAGCACACCGAGGAGACCGCCCGCGGGGTGCTCGAATTCCTGGGCCTGCCCTGGCACGCCGGGGTGCTCGAGCATGCCAGCCACGCGCGCAGCCGGACGGCGATCAACACCCCCAGCTACCTGCAGGTCACCGAGGGCATCTACACCCGGGCGCGCTACCGTTGGCAGCGCTATGCGCGCCACCTAGGCCCGGTGATCGAAATGGTCGGGCCGCTGGCCCGCGACTTCGGCTACGCCACCGAGCTGCCCGCGACAGGGGACACGGCGGAGCACAGCCAGTAAACTACCGCCCCTGCACGCAACACTGCCCGCCAGCAAGGGGAGACGAAATGAAGGTACTGGTCATCGGCGGCGGCGGCCGCGAACATGCGCTGGCCTGGAAGGCCGCCCAGTCGGCCGCGGTGAAGACGGTCTTCGTCGCCCCGGGCAATGCCGGCACGGCCCGCGAGCCGAAGCTGCAGAACGTCGCCATCGGCGCCGAGGAGGTGGACGCCCTGCTCGCCTTTGCCCGCGACAACGCCGTCGCGCTGACCATCGTCGGCCCCGAGGCACCCCTGGTGCTGGGGGTGGTGGA
>CAZMMH010000209.1:0-4605 GCA_964567315.1 uncultured Gammaproteobacteria bacterium | reverse complement strand
CGAAGGAGAACGACTACCGTTCGATCCACACCGCGGTGGTCGGGCCCCGCGGCAAGAACCTGGAGGTGCAGATCCGCACCTTCGAGATGGACAAGCACGCCGAGCTCGGGGTGGCCGCCCACTGGCGCTACAAGGAGGGTGGCAAGCAGGATCAGGACTTCGAGGCCAAGGTGGCCTGGCTGCGCCAACTGCTCGACTGGAAGGACGAGGAGGCCAGCGCCGGCGACTTCATCGACCGCTTCAAGTCCGAGGTGTTCCAGGACCGGGTCTACGTGCTTTCGCCCAAGGGCGAGGTGATCGATCTGCCCCAGGGGGCGACCCCGCTGGACTTCGCCTACCACATCCACACCATGGTCGGGCACCGTTGCCGGGGGGCCAAGGTGGACGGCCACATCGTGCCCCTCACCTACGAGCTGAAGAGCGGCGAGCAGGTGGAGATCCTCACCGGCAAGCAGCCGGGCCCGGGGCGCGACTGGCTCAACCCCCATCTGGGCTACCTGAAGACCTCGCGCGCCCGCTCCAAGGTGCGTACCTGGTTCAACGACCAGGATCAGCAGATCAACATCGGCGACGGCCGCGCCATCCTCGAACGGGAGCTGCGCCGCCTGGGTGTGGGTGACCTCTCCTTCGAACGCATCGCCGGCCAGCTCGGCTTCGCCAGCCTGGACGAGATGCTGGCGGATATCGGCCGCGGTGCGTTGGGGCCGGCGCGAATCGCCGCCGCGGTCCACAGCCTGACGCGGCCGGCGGTCGACGAGGTGGTGCCGCTGCGCCCGCCCAAGCCCAGCGCCGCCCCCGGTCAGGACGACGTCTTCATTCGCGGCGTCGGCAACCTGGTCACCCACATGGCGCGCTGCTGCGGTCCCACGCCGGGGGACGAAATCGTCGGCTATATCACCATCGGCCGCGGGGTCACCATCCACCGCCGCGACTGCGCCAACATCCTCAACCTGCCGGCGGAGAAGCGGCCGCGGCTGATCGAGGTGGAGTGGGCCGGGCGCGAGAGCAGCACCTACCCGGTGGACATCGAGGTCTTCGCCATGGATCGGCCGGGCCTGCTGCGCGACGTGGGTGCGGTGCTGGCCAACGAAAGGACCAACGTGCTCGCGGTGCACACCTTCACCGACCCCAAGCGCAACACCGCCCGCATGCGCCTCACCCTGGAGGTGCATAACACCGACCACCTGAGCCTGGTGCTCAGCCGGATCGGCCAGCTGCCCAACGTGATGGAGGCGCGGCGGCGGAGCTGAGCGGCATCCGCCGTGTCCGCCTCGTCCTGCGCCCCGCTTTCCCCGCCAACCGGCGAGAGCCTTTCCCCATGCCCGTCCTGGCACGCTAGCTGCATCCACTTGCGCGACGTTGTTTGGGCCAAAGCCGCCGAGAGTGGAATGAAATTGCGGGTCATCATCATCGACGAGGATGCCGGACGGGCGGCGTTGCTGGAGCGTGCCCTGCTCGACTCCGGCTACGAGGTGGCGGCCAAGATCAGCGAGCCGGAGCGGCTGGTGGAGAGCGTCAACCGGCTGCAGCCGGACGTCATTATCATCGACCTCGAGTCGCCCGATCGGGACACCCTGGAGCAGATGCACAGCATCAACCGCGAGCAGCCGCGGCCGGTGGTGATGTTCGCCGACAAGGGCGACAGCGACACCATTACCGAGGCCGTCAGGGCGGGCGTTTCCGCCTACGTGGTGGACGGCATGGACACCCGCCGTATCCGCCCGATCCTCGACGTCGCGATCGCCCGCTTTCGCGAGTATCAGGCCCTGAAGGATGAACTGGCGCAGACCAAGAACACGCTTGCCGAGCGCAAGGAGATCGAGCGCGCCAAGGGGATCCTGATGAGCAAGCGCGGCTGGGGCGAGGAGGAGGCCTACCAGGCCCTGCGCAAGATGGCCATGGACCAGAACAAACGCCTCGGCGAGGTGGCCCGCAACGTGGTGGAGATGGCCGCGCTGTTCGAATGAGCCGGCGTATCTTTCTGCACCACGGGCATGCAGAAATGGTGCGCCCTGCACCGTCGTTGCGCGGGCGCAGGCCGTCAGCGTCCCAGCCGCGCGCGCCCCGCTGAGGCGGATTTTCGAACCATTTCAAACGCCTGAGGCTTTTCTCAAGCAGCTGGCCCGGCGTTTGCAATCACCAACGGCAACGAACATCTCGCCCACGCAACGACCGCGGGGGCGAATCAAGCGAAGCAGGCCAACGGCGGTCTGCGACGAACGGACAAAGGCGTCCATTGCACCGGGAATCCATCCCGTTGCGGTGGGCGCCTTTTTTGTTTTTCTGGCCTTGGAGATTGGGACATGACGAAAAAGCGTGATGAGCGGAAACCCTTCAGCCGACGCAGTTTTCTGAAGACCGCCGGTTCGGCGATGGCCGGTGCCGGCCTGATGCTGGCGACCGGCGGCTGGGGCGTGGCCGAAGCCGGCGAGTTGGAGAAGGAGGAGCTGAAGTTCGGCTTCATCAAGCTCACCGACATGGCGCCCCTGGCGGTGGCCTATGAAAACCACTACTTCGAGGACGAGGGGCTCTACGTCACCCTCGAGGCCCAGGCCAACTGGAAGGTGTTGCTGGACCGGGTGATTGACGGCGAACTGGACGGCGCCCACATGCTGGCCGGTCAGCCCCTGGGCGCCACCATCGGTTTCGGCACCAAGGCCGACATCATCACCGCCTTCAGCATGGACCTCAACGGCAACGGCATCACCGTCTCCAACGCGGTCTGGAAGCAGATGAAGCAGTACGTGCCCAAGGGGCCCGACGGCAAGCCGCTGCACCCGATCAAGGCCGACTACCTTAAGCCGGTGGTGGAGAAGTACCGCGCCGAGGGCAAGCCCTTCAACATGGGCATGGTCTTCCCGGTCTCCACCCACAACTACTACCTGCGCTACTGGCTCGCCGCCGGCGGCCTCAACCCCGGCTTCTACGCGCCCCAGCGCGGCGACGTAAGCGGCCAGCTGAAGGCCGACGTGCTGCTCTCGGTGACCCCGCCGCCGCAGATGCCGGCGACCATGGAGGCCGGCACCATCGACGGCTACTGCGTCGGCGAGCCGTGGAACCAGCAGGCGGTGTTCAAGGGCATCGGCGTGCCGGTGATCACCGACTACGAGATCTGGAAGAACAACCCGGAGAAGGTCTTCGGCGTCTCCAAGGCCTGGGCCGACAAGTACCCCAACACCCACATCGCCGTGATCAAGGCGCTGATCCGCGCCGCCAAGTGGCTGGACGAGAACAACGGCGCCAACCGCATGGCGGCGGTGAAGATGCTCTCGCGTCCCGAGTACGTGGGCGCCGACGCCAAGGTGATCGCCAACTCCATGACCGGCACCTTCGAGTACGAAAAGGGCGACAAGCGTCCGGTGCCGGACTTCAACGTCTTCTTCCGCCACAACGCCACCTACCCCTACTACTCCGACGCGGTCTGGTTCCTGACCCAGATGCGCCGCTGGGGCCAGATCCCCGAGTACAAGCCGGACAGCTGGTACATGGACGTGGCGAAGAAGGTCTACCGCCCGGACATCTACCGCAAGGCGGCCGAGGCCCTGATCGCGGAAGGCAAGATGAAGGCCTCGGATTTCCCCGCCTTCGCCACCGAGACCGGTTTTCATCCGCCGCAGAAGGAGTTCATCGACGGCATCACCTACGACGGGCACAAGCCGAACGCCTACCTGGAGAAGTTCAAGATCGGCCTGAAGGACGAGGAGAAGATCTGAGTCGGCGGCCCCCCCGTGCGTGGGGCCGTTCAACCGATCCGAGGAGAACGCAACGATGACGAGCAAAGCGATCACCCGCGGTTTCGAACCGCCCGGCTTCGACGCCCTGCCGCGCCTGCTGGCACGCCTGCAGGGGCCGAAGCTCGCCCGCTGGGCGGCCCAGCAGGTGCTGGTGCCGCTGCTGGCCCTGGCCCTCTTCTGCGGGGTCTGGAGCGTGGCCGCCTCCCACGTCGACACCTCCCTCGGCAAGCTGCCGGGGCCGGTCAAGGTGTGGCAGCAGGCGGAGGCCCTGGTCAAGGAGCACCAGGCGGAGCGCCAGCGTGAGGCGGATTTCTATGCCCGCCAGGCCAAGCGCAACGCGGCCAAGCTGAAGGCCCACCCCAATGCCAAGGTGAAGATCCGCCCCTACACCGGGCAGCCGACCTTCTTCGATCAGATCGTCACCAGCCTGATCACCGTCGGCACCGGCTTCCTGCTCGCCTCGCTGATCGCCATTCCCATCGGCATCCTCTGCGGCATGAGCCCGCTGCTGTATACGGCGCTCAATCCGCTGATCCAGCTGTTCAAGCCGGTCTCGCCCCTGGCCTGGCTGCCGCTGGTGACCATGGTGGTGAGCGCGGTCTACGTCAGCGACGACCCGATGTTCTCCAAGTCCTATCTCACCTCGGCGATCACCGTGACCCTCTGCTGCATCTGGCCCACGGTGATCAACACCACGGTGGGCGTCGCCTCCATCGACCGCGACCTGCTCAACGTCAGCAAGGTGCTGCGCCTGAGTTGGTTCACCAAGACCCTGAAGATCGTGCTGCCCTCGGCGATTCCGATGATGTTCGCCGGTCTGCGCCTCAGCCTGGGCATCGGCTGGATGGTGCTGATTGCGGCCGAGATGCTG
>CAZMMH010000208.1:0-4613 GCA_964567315.1 uncultured Gammaproteobacteria bacterium | reverse complement strand
GGCCTATCAGCAGGTGGGCCAGCGGCGCCTGCCGTTCGACGACCGCGCCGTGGTCAGGCATCTGCTGGAGGGTGGCACGGTTTGAACGAGATGAGCCTGGTCCGCATTGCCGCCGCCGTCGAGGGTGAACTGCTCGACGGCGATGCCGTGTTCACCGCGGTGAGCACCGACAGCCGCGAGCTGCCGGCCGGGGCGCTGTTCGTCGCCCTGCGGGGCGAGCGTTTCGACGGCCACGCCTTCGTCGCCGAGGCCGCGCGCCAGGGGGCCGCCGCGGCGTTGCTGGAGGTGGCCAGCGATGCCGCGCTGCCCCAGCTGCGGGTGGCCGACAGCCGGGTCGCCCTGGGCCGCTTGGCGGCCTGGCGGCGAGCCCAGTTCGACGGCCCGCTGGTGGCGGTGACCGGCAGCAACGGCAAGACCACGGTGAAGGAGATGCTGGCGGCGATCCTCGGCCGGCGCGGGCCGCTGCTGGCCACCCGCGGCAACCTCAACAACGATATCGGCGTGCCCCTGACCCTCATGCGCCTGGCCGACGAGCAGCAGGCCGCGGTGATCGAGATGGGGGCCAACCACCCCGGCGAGATCGCCTATCTCGCCGCCATCGCCGATCCCACGGTCGGTGTGGTGACCAATGCCGGTCGCGCCCACCTGGAGGGCTTCGGCGGCATCGAGGGGGTGGCGCGGGCCAAGGGCGAGCTGTTCGCCGGCCTGGGCCCCGACGGGGTCGCGGTGATCAACGCCGACGACCTCTACGCGCCCCTCTGGCGTGGACTGGCCGGCGAGCGCCGGGTGCTGAGTTTTGGCCTCGAGGCGGACGCCGCGGTGAGCGCACGCGAGTGGCTGACGGCGGTGGAGGGCGAGCAGCTGGTAAGCCGCTTCCTGCTGGTGACACCCGCCGGCGAGGTGCCGGTGCTCCTGGCCCTGCCGGGACGCCACAACGTAATGAACGCCCTGGCGGCCGCGGCCGCCGGCCTGGCGGCGGGCGCGACCCTGGAGGAGATCGCCGCCGGCCTGGCGGCGGTGCAGGCGCCGGCAGGCCGCCTGACGCCGCGCCGCGGCCCGGACGGCTGCCGGCTGCTGGATGACAGCTACAACGCCAATCCGGGTTCGCTGCGGGCGGGACTGGAGGTGCTGACGGCCCTGCCGGGGCGCCACTGGCTGGTGCTGGGGGACATGGCCGAGCTGGGCGGCAACGCCGCCCGCCTGCACGCCGAAATGGGTGAGCTGGCGCGGGAGCTGGGGGTGGAACGGCTATACGCGGTGGGCGAGGTGGCGGGTGCCGCGGCGGAGGGCTTCGGTGCCGGCGCCCAAGCCTTCGCCGAGCAGGGCGAGGCGATCGCGGCCCTGCGTGCGGCGCTGGCGGAGGCCGGCGGGGCGGAGTTGACCCTGTTGGTCAAGGGCTCGCGTCTGGCGCGGATGGAACGGGTGATTCAAGGCCTCACAGAGGGCTGACGGCGGAGCGACGATGCTTTACGAGCTGACCAAATATCTGAGCCACTACTACAGCGGCTTCAACGTGTTCCAGTACCTGACCCTGCGGGCCATCCTCGGGGTGCTCACGGCGCTGCTGATCTCGTTGCTGGTCGGCCCGGTGATGATCCGCAAGCTGAGCTACTACCAGATCGGCCAGGCGGTACGCGACGACGGTCCCCAGAGTCACCTCTCCAAGGCCGGCACCCCCACCATGGGCGGGGCCCTGATCCTGGTGGCGATCGCCCTGGCGACCCTGCTCTGGTCCGACCTCTCCAACCGCTACGTCTGGACCGTGCTGCTCACCACCCTGGCCTTCGGCGCGGTCGGCTGGGTCGACGATTACCGCAAGGTGGTGCAGCGCAACCCCAAGGGGCTGCCGGCGCGGGCCAAGTATTTCTGGCAGTCGCTGATCGGCCTGGCGGTGGCCCTTTATCTCTACTTCACCGCCATGCCGGTGGAGACCACCCTGATCGTGCCCTTCTTCAAGAGCGTGGCGCTCCAACTCGGCTGGTTCTACGTGGTCACCACCTATTTCGTGATCGTCGGCTCCAGCAACGCGGTCAACCTCACCGACGGCCTCGACGGCCTGGCGATCATGCCCACGGTGATGGTGGCCGGGGCCCTGGGGATCTTTGCCTACGCCACCGGCAACTTCAAATACGCCACCTACCTGGGCATTCCCTACGTGCACGAGGTGGGCGAGGTGGTGGTGTTCTGCGCCGCCATGGTCGGTGCCGGCCTCGGCTTCCTCTGGTTCAACGCCTATCCGGCCCAGGTCTTCATGGGCGACGTCGGCGCCCTGGCCCTGGGCGCGGCCCTCGGCCTGCTGGCGGTGCTGGTCCGCCAGGAACTGGTGCTGGTGATCATGGGCGGGGTTTTTGTGATCGAAACAGTGTCGGTGATCCTGCAGGTGGCCTCGTTCAAGCTCACCGGGCGGCGGATCTTCCGCATGGCGCCGCTGCATCACCATTTCGAGTTGAAAGGCTGGCCGGAGCCGCGGGTGATCGTGCGCTTCTGGATCATCACCGTAATCCTGGTCCTGGTGGGCCTGGCCACCCTGAAGGTGCGTTGAACGCGATGAACGGAAAAGGGGCAACAGCGGCGTGAGCGGAGCGGCAATCCATCGCACCCTGATCGTCGGGCTGGGCGAAACCGGCCTGTCGGTGGCGCGCTTTCTCGCCGCGCGTGGCGAGGCGGTGGCGATCACCGACAGCCGCGCCGTGCCGCCGATGCTTGACGCCCTGGGCGAGGAGCTGCCCGACGTGGCGGTGTTTACGGGCGGTTTCTCCGCCGAGGCCTTCGCCGCCGCCGAGCGCATCGTGGTCAGCCCCGGGGTCTCCCTGCGCCAGCCGCTGCTGGCTGAGGCCGCCGCGCGCGGAGTGGAGATCATCGGCGACATCGAGCTGTTCGCCCGGCAGGCCAAGGCGCCGGTGCTGGCCATCACCGGCTCCAACGGCAAGAGCACGGTGACCACCCTGGTGGGCGAGATGGCGCGGCTGGCCGGGATCGATGCCCGGGTCGGCGGCAACTTCGGCACCCCGGCGCTGGATCTGCTCGGCGAGACCGAACCCGCGCTCTACGTGCTGGAGCTCTCCAGCTTCCAGCTCGAGACCACCTACAGCCTCGCCTGCAGCGCCGCCGCCCTGCTCAACATCAGCCCGGATCACCTCGACCGCTACACCGACGTGGGCGAGTACGCCGAGGCCAAGGCGCGGATCTTCGCCCACGCCGAGGTCTGCGTGCTCAACGCCGACGACCCGCGGGTCGCGGCCATGGCCGAGGCCTGCCACGGCGTGGTGGTGCGCTTCTCCCAGGGCCCTGCGGGGCCCGGCGACTACGGTCTGCTCGAGGTCGACGGCGCCACCTGGCTCTGCCGCGGCGACGAACGCCTGATACTGGCCGAGGAGCTGCGCCTGGTGGGGCGCCACAACTATGCCAACGTGCTGGCGGCGCTGGCCCTCGGCGCCGCCGGCGGCCTGCCGCGGGAGGCGATGCTGGAGGGCGCGCGTTTGTTCGCCGGGCTGCCCCACCGCTGCCAGTGGGTGGCCGAGCGCAACGGCGTGCGCTGGTACGACGATTCCAAGGGCACCAACGTGGGCGCGACCCTGGCGGCGATCGCCGGCCTGGAGCGGCCCCTGGTGCTGATCGCCGGCGGCGACGGCAAGGGTCAGGACTTCTCGCCCCTGCGCGCGGCACTGGCCGAGGGGGTGCGTGCGGTGGTGCTGATCGGCCGTGACGCGCCGCAGATCGAGGCGGCCATTGCCGCTGTGGTGCCTACCGTGTACGCGGCGGACATGGGTGAGGCGGTGGCCCGGGCGGCGGAGCTGGCCCGGCCGGGTGACGCCGTGCTGCTGTCGCCGGCCTGCGCCAGCTTCGACATGTTCCGCAATTATCACGAGCGCGGCGCCGTCTTCGCCGCGGCCATCGAGGAGCGTTCGGCATGAGCGCGGCGGTGATGGAACGGACCCGCCGCCAGGGCGCCGCCGGCAAACGCACGGCGCCGGCGCCGGCCTACGACTGGTGGCTGATCGGCAGCGTGCTGGTGCTTGCAGGCCTCGGTCTGGTGATGGTGGGTTCCGCCTCCATCAGCGTCGCCGATCGCACCTACCATGCGCCGTTCCACTTCTTCGACCGCCAGCTGGCTTACCTCGCCGTCGGCGCCGCTATTGGCTGGCTGGTGCTGCGCCTGCCTCTGGTGGCCTGGGAGCGCTCGGGCCCGGCGCTGCTGGTGTTCACCCTGTTACTGCTGATGCTGGTGCTGGTGCCGGGGCTGGGCCGCGAGGTCAACGGCAGCGCCCGCTGGCTGCCACTGGGCTTCGTCCACTTCCAGGTTTCCGAGCTGGCCAAGCTGTTGGTGATCGTCTATCTCGCCGGCTACCTGGTGCGCCGCGGGGTGGAGGTGCGCACCACGGCCAAGGGCTTTTTCATTCCCATGGCGGTGCTCTCCCTGGTGGCGGTGCTGCTGCTGCTGGAGCCCGACTTCGGCACCACCGTGGTGTTGATGGCCTCGGCGCTCGGCATGCTGTTCCTCGGTGGCGTGCGCCTGTGGCTGTTCGGCATGTGGCTCGGTGCGGTGCTCGCCGCCGGGGTGGTGCTGGCGGTTTCCTCGCCCTACCGCATGCAGCGCATCACCACCTTCCTCA
>CAZMMH010000207.1:0-4679 GCA_964567315.1 uncultured Gammaproteobacteria bacterium | reverse complement strand
ATGCGTAGGAATTAGGATAGCAAAGCGTTAAATATTAGAAAACTCTAATATATAGCCCTTTTTCCACCTCGCCCCATCCGTCACCAGTGCCGCCGGATCCTCCTCGCAAAAAAAAACCCCGAACAAGTCGGGGCTTTTCTTACGCTGTGCAGGCCGTCTAACGGAACTTGTCGGGGTCGCCTCCGGCCGCCTCGGCCAGGGCCGCACCCATGGCGCTCGGCGAGCCCATGATCCGCATGAAGCTCTTTTCGCCCATCATGCTGAGATCGGGAAAGCAGATCGCGATCCGGAAGCGGGCATGCAGGGCCACGACCTTGCGCCCGTTGACCATCATTTCATACGGCAGATACGCGCTCGACTTGACCGAGTGGAAATCGATGATGCTCATGATGTGCTTGTCGTTGGCATCCGGATCCTTGGTGCTCTCGAAGCCGACGGCAAAATAGGTCTGATCGGTACCCGGAATATCGATCCGCGCCACCTTGACCACCCCGCCCTTGTGCGCCGCCAGCCCCGCCTCCACGGCGCGCACGGCCTCGTCATGGCTGCCGTAGCTGGCCAGCTCGTAAGGGTCGCCGTAATACTCCATGCCGAAGGTGTAGTGGTAGCGACGCAGCTTGCGCGCCCGGATACCCCGGTTGGCGCCGAAATCCTGCATGTCGCCCAGGGCCCCGGCCAGCTTGGCCCGAACGTCACTCAGGTCATCGCTCATCTGGTAGGCATTCGCCATATAGACCGGGTTGGTAAAGGAGACCTGCAGCTTGTCGCCAACCTGGGTCACGGCCACCCGCTGGGCAACCGCGTAACCCGCTCCCGGCTCCTTGGCCGCAGCGTCCTTCAAGGCCTTGCTGGTGACCACCAGAATGTCGGTCCCCTCGTACGGCACGTAATCGCCGACCACGTCGAAACCGGCCCCCTCCAGCTTCTTGCGAACCTCACCGACCTTGTCCTTGAGCGTGCCGGCGGAGACGGACGCCAGCACAAAGGGCTTCAACCACTGGGTGGCCGCGGTAGCGGTCCCGAAAAGGCCGAGCGAGAGAACGGCAAGCACCACAAAGCGCAACCAGCGTTTGCCCATGAGAGCCTCCTTTGACTTCTTCGTTGTTGTGTTATCGGACTTTTATGTCAGAAAGGAATTGCCGATGCAAGCAAAAACCCCGACAACGAGCAAAAAAAACGGGGGCCGAAGCCCCCGTTCTTACCAGCCGGACTCGATATCCGATCAGTAGGTCATGCTGTACATCAGCTGCCAGTTGATCTGGTCGTGGCTGACACTGAAACCGCCCGGAGAGGTCTGGTCCGCGGCCAGGGCGCGGGTGATGGAGAAGTTCACCGCCGACTGGGGGTCGACCTGGTAGCCGGCACCCAGGGTCACGTGCGATTCCACGATCGCCGGGAACAGGTAGTTCAGCCAGCTCGACGGGATCGGGTTGCTGGCGTGGTTGTAACCGGCGCGCATGGTGAACTTGTCGGTCAGCTTGTAGGCACCACCGACGTTGAACACGGTCTGGTCGCTCCACTGCTGCGGCAGGATCATGTCAATGTAGCCGCCCGAAGTGTCGCTGACCCGCATCTGCATGCTTTCCATCACGTCCGACCAGTTGATGCGCTGCACGTCCGCGGCCAGCTGCAGGCGGTCGGACGGGGTCAGGGAGATACCCGCGCCGTACTGGGACGGCCACTGGAAGTTCTTCACCTTGATCGACACCGGAACGCTTTTATCGCTGATGCCCATGGCGCCTGTGAGGATACCGCCGGCACTCAGGTCGCTGAGGTTGGTCTGGCTGTGGTAGGTCAGGCCGAGGGCGACCATGTCGTTGACCTTGAACACGGCACCGATCTTGCCGGCCAGACCGTAGCCCTTGGCCTCGCCGGTGAAGGCGTTGTCGTTGGAGAAGTCGATCTTGATCTCTCCAGGAAAGGTACCGAAGACCGAAGCAATATCACCCGTACCCATGGCACCAGCGTAGACACCGGCAGCCTTTCCAGCAGCAGCGATGTGAGCGATGCTGGGCAGCGAGGTCATGGACATGTCCATCTGATTATTGGCCCCGTAAGGGGTACCCATGGCCATCACCAGGTCCATGCCCGCCCAGACGAAATCGGCGCTGGCGGCCACGGTCACGTTGTCGTTCACGTTGAAGGCGATCGGCAGCATCAGGCGGCCCACGCCCACCTCGGACCGGCAGTTCTTGGTATCCAGGAAGGGCGTGCTGGTACCGGTGCCGCCGCAGTACGGCGAGTTGGCGTTGTACTCGGTACCCATGCCGCCCTGGGCGAACACGCCCAGGCCGTAGGTCAGCTGGCCGTTGCGGGTGGCATAGCCCACCGCCGGCATCCAGAACTTGTCAGCCGAGGAGGTCGCGTTGCCGTACATGCTCGACTTGAGGGAGACGTGCGGCCCGAGGAAGCCCAGCGCCAGGTCAACGCGGCTGTCGCCGTCGGCCATCAGGCCGAGGGTCGCCGGGTTGTTCATCATCGCGGCGGTACCGTTGTCGTAGGCCATGGACGCGCCACCCATGCCGGTCGCGATCGGGCCGTAGCCCTCCAGGTTCATGCCGTTGGTCGCGTTGGCAACCATCGGCGCGGCCATCGCGGCCGACACGACCACCGAAAGCAGGGCGCGTTTCGTGCTGAGCTTCATATTCTTATCCTCCGGAGCGGGCCTTTTTTATGAAAAGTCGTTGTGGCGGAGCAACGTTAATTAGTTTGCTGCGCAACAGAATGGCAACTGTTTATCAAATTGTCAACACCCAATGTCGTGGAACCCCAAGCCCCCTGGCGCAGCCGTGTCAATGTGTCATCGAGGAACAACATTGACACGTTTCTCACAACACCGGGCAAATAAAAAGGCCCGCCCCAGGGGTCTGGGGCGGGCCTTTTTTCGGGATCTCCGGGTTTCCCCGGAGCCTGCCCGACGGGGCACGGTCACATGTACATCGTGATGTCGGCATCCCCGGCGAACTCGAAGAACGCCGCGGCGCCGGCATACTCGACACCGTCGATCAGGTCGGCCGTGTTGAACTCGAACAGATCGACGGTCATCTGGCACGCAACCATCTTAATCTCGGACTCGATGCAGACCTCGCGCAGCTCCGCGATGCTGGCCACGCCCTTGGCCTTCATCTTGTTCTTCATCATCATGGTCATGATGGATTCCATGCCCGGAATCGCGGTACCGAGCACGGGGAACCACTTGTCCATACCCATGGGCATCGGCATGCCCGGGTTACCGAGCGGCGACACCTTGAGATTGAGGTTCTTGCGCAGCAGCTGCAGCCCGTAGAAGGTGAAAAAGATCTCTACGCTGTAGCCAAGTGCGGCCGCGGTGGAACCCAGGATGAAGGGCGGGTAGGCCCAATCCAGCGTGCCCTTCGTGGCGATGATCGCAAACTTCTTCTCGTCCGACATTGTCTGTGCCCCTCGTCCGGTTGTTGTTATGGCTCAGGTCGCGCGCTAACGCGCGCCCTTAGGCCTTCTTGATCAGGAAGACGAACTTGCCACCCTCTTCGCCAGACTCAAGCAGCTGGTTGCCGGTCTGCTTCGCAAAGGCGTCGAAGTCCTTCACCGAACCCGGATCGGTCGCAACGATCCGAAGCACCTGGCCGGCACCCAGCGTACCCAACGCCTTCTTCGCGCGCAGGATCGGCAGCGGGCAGTTCAGGCCGGATGCGTCCAGTTCTTGGTCAAAGTTCGCCATCTGATATTCTCCTTCAGGTCAATCCAAAATGGGGTAGATTAGAATTACAGTGTTCGCTGAACTGTGAACTTATGACACATCTGCCACTCAAAGGCAAGGTCACCAATTCACCCGTCGTGGGAGGCGCACACCTTGCCACAACACCGGACGGATGAAAAGATGCCGGAGAGGCGACGCCCGCGCGCGCGATCCGGTATCCTGTCCCCCCACACCCGCGAGCCCCGCCTGCGCCACCGGACCGAAACCCGATGCTGATAAAGAAGTTTTTCGTGGCCCTGACGGTTGCCACCAGCCTGCTTGCATCCCAGGCACGTGCCGACGACATCCGGCTGCCGGATATGGGCGACCCCGCCCAGGTGGCCATCACGCCCGACCAGGAGCACCGGATCGGCGAGGCCCTGCTGCGCCGGCTGCGCAGTCAGGGCAGCATCCTCAACGACCCCCTGGTCAACGACTACATCACCTCCCTGGGTTATCGACTGGTGGCCAACAGCGACGGCCAGAACCTCGACTTCACCTTTTTCGTGGTCAAGGACTCGACCATCAACGCCTTTGCTGCGCCGGGCGGATTCATCGGTGTGGATACCGGCCTGATGCTGGCCACCAACACCGAAAGCGAGCTGGCCGCGGTGATGGCCCACGAAATCGCCCATATCACCCAGCACCACCTGGCGCGCGCCTTCGCCGCCGCCAGCCGCATGAAGATTCCGCTGGCCGCGGCGATCCTGGCCTCGATCCTGATCGGCAGCCAGAACGCGGAGGCCGGCCAGGCGGCGCTGGCGGCGACCACCGCCGGCAGCCTGCAGCAGCAGATCAATTTCACCCGCGCCAACGAGCAGGAGGCGGATACCATCGGCATGCAGACCCTGGCGCGCTCCGGCTTCGACCCCATGGGGATGCCCGATTTCTTCGGCGAGCTGCTGCGCGACAGCCGCTACTATGGCCGGACGCTGCCCGAGTTCCTGCGCACCCACCCGAT
>CAZMMH010000206.1:0-4699 GCA_964567315.1 uncultured Gammaproteobacteria bacterium | reverse complement strand
CCCTGTTCACCCCGCAGCAGTTGGAGCACGCCGATGTGGTGCTGGCCATGTACCACGACCAGGGCCTGCCGGTGCTCAAGCACAAGGGTTTCGGCCGCGCGGTCAACGTGACCCTGGGACTGACCATCGTGCGCACCTCGGTGGACCACGGCACGGCGGTCGATCTGGCCGGAAGCGGCCGCGCCGACCCGGGCAGCCTGTTCACCGCCCTCGACTACGCCATCCGCATGGCCGGCGGCCGGAACAACCCCTGATCCGGCCCGCCCGTACCGGCGGCCACCGCCGGTGCCCCTGTCACTCGCAGCGGAATACCGCTACTCTCTGAAAAAACTCAGAATCGTGCCGCCCCTCTGGGTTCGCCGCGATCCCGGCACCCGCCGGCGCCGGCCGAAGCCGGACATTGATGGTCGGCACCGCGAGTTCCTGATGAAACGATCGACAAGCCGCCGCCCCTTGCGCGGGCTGTTCCGGGTTCTCTCCCTGCTGGTGCTGGGGGCTTATCTGGCCGCCATTGTGCAGACCTGGAGCGAGACCCTGAACGACACCCGCGTGGTGCTGAGCCACGTCGACTCGATGATGGTGCAGAGCGTGCGCACCACCCTGAAGGAGCACGAATTCGTCATCCGCGGCCTCGGCAGCGAACTCGTCGCCCTGGGGGCCCTCGAACATCCCGAAAACGGCCGCGCGCTGATCGAACGCATGAAGAGCATCGATCCCGGCATGGTCGGTTTCGGCCTGGCCAGGCCGGACGGGCAACTGGTGCTGGTCAGCGGTGTCGAGAAGGGCCGCAGCCTGCCCAACCTCTCGCAGCAGGCGGCGTCACGGGATAGCTTTCAGCAGGCGCTGCGGGAAAAACACCTGACCCCGGGCCGACCCTACTATTTCGACGAGCTGCACGGCTGGGTGGTACCGATCCGCGTCGCCCTCCGCGACGCCGCCGGCAAGGTGACCGCGGTGATGATCGCCGGTTACGCCATCGAGGGCGCCACCACGGCCTGGACGCATATGGAACTGCCGCCGGCCGTGCAGATCGCCCTGATGCGCGACGACGGCTACCTGATCTACCGCCAGCCGTTACCGCCGGGACCGCATGCCCGGGCCCTGCAGCGGACCTACGGCCGCCCGGTCGCCGCGCAGACCCGGGCCCAGGTGGCCGCCCTCCGCGGCAACGGCAGCTTCGTTGAGATGACGCTGCCGCAGGCCGGGTATCAATACGTCGCTTACCGCTATATCCCGAAATACGGCCTGCATGCCGCAGCCTTCGTATCCCGCGCGGTGGTGCTCCGCGATTGGCTGCAACGGCTACTGATGCCCACCGCGCTGCTGCTGGTCGTGCTCGCCGGCGGCGCCCTGGCCTACCGGCGCGCGCGCCAGCAGCAGGCGCGCTCCGATCGCGAGGTGGGTCAGCTGACCGCCTGGCAGCAGGCACTGCTCGACGGTGCCGAATACAGCATCATCTCGACCGATCGCAACGGCCTGATCGTGAGTTACAACAAGGCGGCGCAACGCATCCTCGGCTACACCCCCGAGGAGGTGGTGGGCAAGGCGACGCCGGAACTGTTCCACGATCCGGAGGAGCTGGCGCGACGGGCCGAGGAACTCAGCGCGGAACTGGGCCGGCCGGTGGCGCCGGGGCTCGAGGCGGCGATCCTGCGCCCGCGCGAAGGCGGGGCCGAGGAACGCCACTGGACCCATATCCGCAAGGACGGCACGCGCATCCCGGTGCGTCTCGCGGTGACGGCGCTGAAGGATGCCGACGGCGACCTTGTCGGTTTCCTGGGCATCGCCGCCGACCTGTCGGAACAGCAGGCGATGCGCGCGGACCTGCGCGACAGCGAGGCCCGCTACCGCGGCCTGTTCGAGGGCGCCGGCGACGCCATCTTCCTCATCCGCGGGGAACGGGTCGTCGACTGCAACCCGGCGAGCCTCGGCATGTTCCGCTGCAGCCGCAGACAACTGCTGGGGGAGACGCTGCACCGCTACTCGCCCGACGTGCAGCCCGACGGCCGCCCTTCGCGGGAAATTGCCGCGGAGCGGATCGCGGCGGCATGCCGCGGCGAGAGCCAGTTCCTCGAGTGGCGCAGCCTGCGTCACGACGGCAGCGCCTTCGATGCCGAGGTCACCCTGAACGCCGTGGCGATTTCCGGCGAACCGCACCTGCTGCTCACCGTCCGCGACATCAGCGCCCGCAAGCAGAACGAGAGCGAACTGGCACGCTCGCGCCAGATGCTGATCGAACGCAACGAGAGCCTGCGCCTGATCAACCGCGTGTCGCAACGTCTGCACGGCACGCGGCAGGTGGAGGAGATCCTGCACGAAACGATCGCCGCCCTGCTGGGCCTGAGCCGGGCGCCGCAGGTCGCCATCTACCTGTTGCAGCCGGAGGGGCGCGAACTGCGCCTGGCGGCGAGCCACGGCTTCGACCAGCCCATGGAGCAGCTCGGCTCGTCCCTGCCGGTCGCGGGCAGCCTGAGTGGGCTGGCCCTGTCGGGCGGGCGGACGCTCGCCAGCGCCGACCTCGAACATGACGAACGCCTCGAGCCCGCCATCCGGGCGGCCCTCGTCGCCCGCGGCGCGATATCCATGATCGCCATTCCCATGCTGCACCAGAGCCAGGCGCTGGGGACCCTCAACCTGGTCTACCGGGAAAGGCACGACTTCAGCGCAATCGAGCAGGAGACCCTCTCCTCCCTGGGCAACACCGTGGCCCTCGCCATCGCCAACGCCCGCCACATGGACGACCTGGAGTTTCAGACCCGCCACGACGGCCTCACCGGCCTGCCCAACCGGACCCTGCTGCACGAAACCTTCCGGCACTACCTGGAGGCGAGCGGCGCGGAAGCGGCGCGTGCGGCGCTGCTGCTGCTGGACCTGGACCGTTTCAAGGAGATCAACGACACCCTTGGCCACCACGTCGGCGACAAGGTTCTGACCCAGATCGGGCCCCGTCTGGAACAGACCCTCGCCGGACGCTCCGCGCTGCACGCACGGCTCGGCGGCGACGAGTTCGCCATCCTCCTGACCGGGGAGGCGGCCGCCGATGCCGAAGCGCTGGCCGAAGCCGCGACCGAAGCCATGCGCGGCCCCTTCCAGACGGAAGGCATCGAGGTCAGCATCGGCGCCAGTATCGGGGTCTCCCGCTATCCCGAGCACGGCCGTGACAGCCATGCGCTGCTGCGCGCGGCGGATGTGGCCATGTATCAGGCCAAGCGGCTGTCGGTCGGGGTCAAGCTGTACGACCCCGGACTCGACGGCCACAGCAAGGAACGGCTCGCCATGGCCGCCGAACTGGCGCAGGCGGCGGAGCTGGGTCAGCTCCTGCTCTACTACCAGCCGAAGGTCGACCTTGCCAGCCGCAGGGCGGTTGGCTTCGAGGCCCTGGTACGCTGGCAGCATCCGCGCCTGGGCCTGCTCGGCGCGGGCAGCTTCATCGATCTGGTGGAGATGAGCGAGGTGATCCACCCGTTCACCCGCGCGGTCATGGAGATGGCCGTGGCCGACAAGCGGCAGCTGCACGAACTCGGCTTCGAACAGCCCGTCGCCATCAACCTCTCGGCCCGCAACCTGCTGGACGCCAGCTGCTACACCAGCCTGGCGGCGGCGATCGAACGGCACGGGCTGCCGCCGGAAGAGATCGAGCTGGAGCTGACGGAGACCGCGCTGATGCAGGATCCGGAGAGCGCGGCCGAACTGCTGCAGCGCTTCACCCGCGCGGGAATCAAGATCGCCATCGACGACTTCGGCACCGGCTACTCCTCCCTCGGCTACCTGCGCCAACTGCCGATCTACGCCCTCAAGATCGACCGTTCCTTCATCAAGGACATGCGCAGCAACCAGCATGACGAGCTGATCGTCCGCTCCACCATCGGCCTGGCCCACAACCTCGACCTGAAGGTCGTTGCCGAGGGTGTGGAGGACACCGAGACCCTCGACCTGCTGCAGGAGATGGGCTGCGACGAGGCCCAGGGCTTCTATCTGTGCAAGCCCCAGCCGCTGGCGCAGCTGATCGACTGGATCAAGGGCCAGGCGGCCGACGACGGCGAGTGAGCGGCGCACCGGGCCCTTTCCCCGTCGCCGCCGGCGGTGCCAGAATGGGCCACCCGATGACGCCACAATCCGGCGGCAACCGCCCGCCGCAGCAAGCGAGTTTCCACCATGCCTCACGCCCAGGGCCACAAGGCCCGTAAACGCTTCGGCCAGAACTTCCTCCACGACCGCAACATCGTCGCCCGCATCGTCCGCGCCATCGGACCGAAGGCGGGAGATCACCTGGTGGAGATCGGGCCTGGCCTCGGCGCCATCACCGAACCTCTGCTTGCGGCCCTCGGCGAGCTTGACGTGGTCGAGCTCGACCGCGACCTGATCCCGAAACTGCAGGAACAGTTCGGTGGCGGCGGTGAGCTGCGCATTCACGCCGCCGATGCCCTGCGCTTCGACTTCGGCGCGCTGGCCGGTGATGGCCGGCTGCTGCGGGTGGTGGGCAACCTGCCCTACAACATCTCCACGCCGCTGATTTTCCACCTGCTCGACCAGTCCGCCTGCATCGGCGACATGCACTTCATGCTGCAGCGCGAGGTGGTCCAGCGGCTGGCGGCAGCGCCGGGCGGCGGCGACTACGGCCGCCTGTCGGTGATGGTGCAGCACCGCTGCCGGGTCACCCCGCTGTTCACCATCGGCCCCAACGCCTTCCGCCCGCGGC
>CAZMMH010000205.1:0-4708 GCA_964567315.1 uncultured Gammaproteobacteria bacterium | reverse complement strand
ACATGCTCAAGGTGAAGGCCGCGCTCAAGGGCGGCGCGGCGCGCCTGATCGGCCCCAACTGTCCCGGCATCATCACCCCCGGCGAGTGCAAGATCGGCATCATGCCCGGCGCCATCCACCGGCCCGGCCGCATCGGCATCGTCTCCCGTTCCGGCACCCTGACCTACGAGGCGGTGCACCAGACCACCGGCGCCGGCCTGGGCCAGTCCACCTGCGTCGGCATCGGCGGCGACCCGATCCAGGGGCTCAATTTTGTCGACGTGCTGGGCCTGTTCGAGAACGACCCGCAGACCGAGGGCATCATCATGGTCGGCGAGATCGGCGGCAGCGCCGAGGAGGCCGCGGCCGAGTACATCCAGGAGCACGTGAGCAAGCCGGTGGTGGCCTACATCGCCGGCGTCACCGCCCCGCCCGGCAAGCGCATGGGCCACGCCGGCGCCATCATCAGCGGCGGCAAGGGCACCGCCGAGGCCAAGTTCGCCGCCCTGGAGGCGGCCGGGGTGGCCACCGTGCGTTCGCCCGCCGAGATGGGCACGCGCATGCAGGAACTGCTGGCGGCACGATGAGCCTGTGCATCTGCATGGCGCAGCTCAACCTGCGCGTGGGCGACATCGAGGGCAACGCACAGCGGGTCATCGAGACCGCCCTGCGGGCCCGCGACGCCCTCGCCGCCCAGGTGGTGGTGTTCCCCGAACTGACCCTCACCGGCTATCCGCCGGAGGACCTGCTACTGCGCCCCGGCCTGCACCTGCGGGTGCGTCAGGCACTGGATCTGGTGCTGGAGTCGGTGGAGGGGGTCACTGTGGTTATCGGCCACCCGGAGGAGACTCCCGAGGGCATCTACAACGCGGCCAGTGTGCTGCGCGATGGCGCGGTCCTCGGCCGTTACCGCAAGCAGCTGCTGCCCAACTACAGCGTGTTCGACGAAAAGCGCTATTTCGTGCCCGGCGACGCCCCCTGCGTGGTCGAGGTCGAGGGCGTGTCTCTCGGCGTGACCATCTGCGAGGACGTCTGGCAGCCCGGTCCCGCCGCCCAGGCGGCTGCCGCCGGCGCCCGCCTGCTGCTCAACCTCAACGCCTCGCCGTTCCACCACGGCAAGCTCGAGGAGCGCGAGGCCGTAATGCGGGAGCGGGTCGCCGAGGCGGGCGCTCCGGTGGTTTACGTGAACCTGGTGGGCGGTCAGGACGAGCTGGTGTTCGATGGCGCCTCCTTCGTCATGGATGCCGCCGGGCGGATGACCCAGCGGGCGCCGAGCTGCGAGGAGGGACTCTACCCGGTCGAGTTCGAGGTGGCGGACGGCGTGCCGGTGCCGCGCCCGCGTGAGCTGGTCGCGGCCGAGCCGGAGGAGGCCGCGATCTACAAGGTGCTGGTGCTCGGGGTGCGCGACTACATTCGCAAGAACGGCTTCCAAGGGGCGGTAATCGGCCTGTCCGGCGGCATCGACTCGGCCCTGACCCTGGCCATCGCGGTGGACGCGGTAGGCGCGGAACAGGTGGAGGCGGTGATGATGCCGTCGCGCTATACCGCCGACATGAGCGTCGAGGACGCAGAGGAGGAGGCGCGCCTGCTCGGGGTGGAGCACAAGGCCATTCCGATCGAACGCCCGTTCAACGCCTTCCTCGACAGCCTGCGCCAGGAATTCGAGGGGCTGGCGCCGGACACCACCGAAGAGAACATCCAGGCCCGCTGCCGCGGGGTGATTCTGATGGCGATCTCCAACAAGAAGCGCCGCATCGTCCTCACCACCGGCAACAAGAGCGAGATGGCGGTGGGCTATGCCACCCTCTACGGCGACATGGCCGGCGGCTTCGCGCCGATCAAGGATTGCCCCAAGACCCTGGTCTACCGCCTCTCACGCTACCGCAACGGCATCGCCCCGGTGATTCCCGAACGGGTGCTGACGCGGCCGCCGTCGGCAGAGCTCGCCCCGGACCAGAAGGACAGCGACTCGCTGCCGCCCTACGAGGTGCTCGACCCGTTGCTGGAGCTGTACGTGGAGCGGGACCTCTGCGTCGACGACATCGTTGCCAGAGGGTTTGATGCCGCCACCGCGCTACGGGTGGCGCTGTTGGTGGACCGCAACGAGTACAAACGCCGCCAGGCGCCGCCGGGGGTGCGCATCAGCCGCCGCGCCTTCGGCCGGGACCGCCGCTACCCGATCACATCTGGTTATAATGAGACCGTCATGCGCCGAAATTCCTGAGCGGCGCAGGACTTCGAACAACAACGAGGAAATCGACGATGAAGAAGATCGAGGCCATCATTAAGCCGTTCAAATTGGACGACGTGCGGGAGGCACTTTCCGAAGTCGGCATCACCGGTATGACTGCCACCGAGGTCAAGGGCTTCGGTCGGCAGAAGGGGCATACCGAACTCTATCGCGGTGCCGAGTATGTGGTCGATTTCCTGCCCAAGGTGAAGATCGAGCTGGTGGTGACGGACGCCCAGGCCGACCGCTGTATCGAGACGATCACCCAGGCCGCCCGCACCGGCAAGATCGGCGACGGCAAGATCTTCGTCTCCACGGTCGAGCGCGTGGTGCGCATCCGCACCGGCGAGGAGAACGAGGCCGCGATCTGAGCAGGGGCGCCGTGCCCCGCCAGGATGGTCACGACGGCGGTCCGTTATTGGCGGGCCGCCGTTTTTTTTTGCCACCGGCGGTTTCGGTTGCTCAGCAATAGGTGACGCGTTCGTCGAAACGCCGGCGCGGCGTTTCCTCGGGCACTTCGGCCGGGTAGCCCACGGCGATCAGCGATACCGGCACCTGTTCCTGCTCCAAGCCGGCAACGTTGCGTACCGCCGCCTCGTCGAAGTAACCGACCCAGGCGGAGGCCATACCCGCGGCGACCGCCGCCAACTGGGCGTAGGCGGCGGCGATGGTGGCGTCCTGCATGGCGTACAGGCTGCGTCCGCGCTCGCCATACTTGCGTGCGGAGCCCTCCGGGTCGGCGGCGAACACCAGCACCACCGGGGCCTCGGCGAGGAAGGCCTGGCCCTCGGCCGCCTCGGCCAGCGCCGCACGCTTGCCCGGCTCGCGCACCACCACGATGTGGTAGGCCTGCAGGTCACCCGCCGAGGGGGCGGCGAAGGCGGTTTCGAGGATAGCGTGGAGCTTCTCCTCCTCCACCGGCATGTCGCCCTGATAGCGGCGAACCGAGTGACGGTGGCGGACGGTTTCGAAGAAGTCCCACATGATGCTGCTCCTCAGCTGCCCTTCTTGAGTTCCGCCAGGGCCGGGTCCTTGGGGAAGTTGAGCTCCAGCACCCGCATGGCGTCGTTGGCCAGGTCGTTCAGGCCGAGCTTGCGGTAGGCCTGGATCATCACCACCAGGGCCTTCGGCACGGCCGGGGTGTGCTGGTAGTTCTGCAACACGTACTTGGTGCGGTTGGCGGCGGCCACATAGGCGCCGCGTTCCATGTAATATCTCGCCACGTGAACCTCGTAGGCCGCCAGCAGGTTGCGCAGATAGATCATGCGCTTGCGCGCGTCCGGCGTGTACTTGCTGTGGGGGAACTTGGTCACCAGGGTGGAGAAGTCCTCGAACGACTGGCGCGCCGAGCCCGGATCGCGCTTGGTCGGGTCGACGGGCATATGCTCGTCGAGGAAGCCCTTGCCGCGGTTGAAGTTCACCAGCCCCTTCAGGTAATAGGCGTAGTCGACGTTGGGGTGCCGCGGGTAGGTCTTGATGAAGCGGTCGAGGGTGGAGATGGCGGAGTCCGGTTCCTCGTACTTGTAATAGGCGTAGGCTGCCTCCAGCTGGGCCTGCTGGGCGTAGGTGCCGAACGGGTAGCGCGCCTCGAGCCCCTCGAAGTACTTGATGGCGGTCTTGTAGTCGCCGTCGTCGAGGGACGATTTGGCCTCGGTGTAGAACTTGCTCGCGGACCAGCCCTTGGTTTTGTCGACCTGTTCGGGCAGTAGCGAACAGCCGGAAAGGGTGACCACGATGAGCAACGCGGCGAGAATTCGGTTTAGCAGCATGGCGTAAGGGTATCCCATGACCTTGGACAGGAAAAGCGGCGGGCAGTATAGCCCAAGCAGCCTCGCGGCGCGCCTCGGGGCGCGGCGGTGAAGGGGACGCAAAGACTGGAGGCCGAGGTGCCCCTGGCGAGCGGTGGGCAGCGCCTGGATCAGGTGCTGGCGGCGCTGTTCGCCGATTATTCCCGTGCGCGCCTGCAGCGCTGGGTGCGTGACGGGCGGGTGCGGGTTGACGGCGCGGTCTGCGACCGGCCGCGGGACCGGCTGGCGGGCGGCGAGCGGATCGAGCTGCTGGTGGAGGCCGAGGCGGACACGTCGGTGCAGGCCGAGGCGATTCCGCTGCAGGTGGTCTACCAGGACGAGGCACTGCTGGTGATCGACAAGCCGGCAGGACTGGTGGTCCACCCGGCCGCCGGCAATCCTGCCGGCACCCTGCAGAACGCACTGCTGCACCTGGCCCCGGAGCTGGCCGAGGTGCCCCGCAGCGGCATCGTCCACCGTCTGGACAAGGAGACCAGCGGCCTGCTGGTAGTGGCGCGCACGCTCACCGCCCACAAATACCTGGTGGAGCGGTTGCAGGCGCGGGAGATCGAACGCGAGTACCAGGCGGTGGCCAGCGGCGTGCTGGTCTCGGGGGGCGCCGTCGATGAGCCCATTGCCCGCCATCCGGTCGACCGCAAGCGCATGGCCGTGGTGGCGCGGGGCACGCCCGCGGTCACCCACTCTCGGGTGC
>CAZMMH010000204.1:0-4720 GCA_964567315.1 uncultured Gammaproteobacteria bacterium | reverse complement strand
ATGTTTAACTAACATCATCATTAAAGGGGTCGGTGACAAACGCTAATTGTTCGCGTTTTAAACCGACCCCTTTAAACCGACCCCTTTAAACCGACCCCTTTAAACCGACCCCTTTAAATATCCTGGAACGTAGCACAAAGCGCGGAGCGCGGCCGCCCGCTCCATCCGGTACCGCGATGGCTCAGTTCGGCTTGGACGCCTGCAGCGCACCCTGCTTGTGTTCGCGCTGCTCGACCTCGGCCAGGCGATACGCCTTCACCAGGGTCGCGTCGCCGGAGACGACCGCGCGCTCGAGCGGGCTCAGCCCGCCGCTTCCTCGCGGACGATAGCCGTGCCGAATCATGGAGATCATGGCGCCGATGTTCTTCTTCTCGTAGGCCGAGCGGAACAGCGGCTTGCCTTTCGGCGCGTAGATCGGGTTGATGCCGTTGTCTAAGAAGACATCCATCTTCTCTTCGCTGCAATTCTGCGCGCACGCCACCAGGATGGCCGTGACCAGCGGCTTGAGCTTGGTGTAGCGCAGGATGCCGGTGTTCTTCAGGTACATGTCGAGGGTGCTTGCCGGTGATTCGTACAACATGCCGCGGACCGCGGCGGCAAACGCATCTGGGCCCGGGACGGCATAGGCGGCATGACGTTGCATCAGCAATTCCGCCACCTTCCAGCGGCGGCCGAGCAGGGACATGTAGAGCGGCGACAGTTTCTTCTTGTCGACCACGTCGATCCTGGCGCCGTGGTCGAGCAGCAGTTGCACGATCTCTACCGTGCTGTAGCCGGCCGCATAGTGCAGTTCGGTGTTGCCGAGGTCGTCCCGCCGGTTGGGGTTGGCGCCCCGCTGCAGCAGCGCCTTCACCAGTGCGGGGTGCTTTTCGACAATGGCGGCGGTCAGCGGGGTCGGCGCGCTTTCGTCCAGCGCGCCGATCTTGGCGTGCTTTGCCAACAGGTGATCGGCCAGCGCCGTGTTGTCGTCGATGATGGCGAGGTAAAGCAGTGAATATTCGTCGACCCGGCCATTGATCGAGAAGCCTTTGCCCAGCAGGTAGTCCAGCATTTCGCCGGAGCCGGCGTAGGCCAGCGCCTTGTAGATCTTGTCGCGGTTGGCGAGGCGGGCGGCGAGCTCAGGGTGCCGCTGCAGCAGGGACTCGACGTCGGCGGGTTGGGCAAAGGCGATCGCGAATTCCAGCACGGAGTAGCCGTGCCTGTTCTCGGTGTTCCAGCGTATCGGCTTCTTGATCAACCAACGGTAGACCGGCGCCTTGCGCATCTGCAACGCGATCATCAGCAGGTCGATGTGCTGCTGTTGGCGGAATTTGGCCAGCTTATCGGTGTTCAGCTGTTCACCCAGGAACTCGTAATTCTCGTTGCCGATGGCGGTGACCAGCTGGGCCCCGTAAAGATCGTCCGTGAGCGCCTTCGTCTTGGCGATCGGCTTGGCGGCCTGGAGCGGGGCCTCCTGGGGGACGGCGTTCGCCTGTTCCGGCTTCGGCCGGTCGCGGTTGATGACCTCCATCGCCTTTTTCGCCGCCTGGTAGTTGGCGTCGGCCGAGGCGAGCTTTGGCGCGTAGCGCCACAACAGCGCACGTTTGCTCCAGCTCTCCAGGTGTCCGTCGTAGCGCGTGTAGCCGGCGCAAACCTTGATCAGGTGAACCCGGCCGTCCTTGTCGGTATAGCTGGTGGTGGTGTAGCCGTTACACTTGGAATAGACCTTCGGCACCAGTTCGAGCGACGAATACAGAACCTGGACGCGGTCGGCGCCCTGTGTGGCGGCGCGCTTCAGCAGTTCGTCCTGGGTGAGGTCGTTCTTGGATATCGTGCGGCAGGCGCCGTTGGTAAAACATTCCTGGATGTTGTGCTTGAAGTCGACATAGCCGATCAGCAGGTAGCCGCTCTGCATCAGCTTGGCCGCACTGCCCTGATAGAGCGTCGCCGGCTTATTCCTGGCGTCGAAGTGTTTGTCCTGAAACGCCGTGTACTTTTCCTCGACCGGCGCTACGCAGGCCGTCAACAACAAGGCCAGCCATGTCAGTACGACCAACGATCGCATTTTTGCCACCAGCATTTGATATCCTTACGTCGTTTTCGTCCAGGAAAGAACGCCATCCCATGCGACGCATTCGTACTGCATCCCTGCTGTTCTTGTGTTTGCTGGTCGCCGCTTGCGCGACAGACGAAGTCGGCCGTATCCAAGAAAACTATTCGGGGATTTCCCCCGAATACGTCCGGCTCGGCAATAAGGCGTCGGCGCTCGCCCAGGCGACCGACCCAATAATACATGATCAGGTAGTCACGGATTATTTGATCTCGATCAAGCGGCGGCTGTTGGCGGGCGCCACGGTGGGCAACGTGCCCGGCCATATCTTTGTGCAGAAAAGCCCGTCCGTCTTTGCTTTTTCGGTACCCAACGGCGACATCTTTATCTCTACCGGCCTGCTGAAACTCGCGCAAAGCGAATCCGAGCTGGCGCCCGTGATCGGGCACGAGCTGGGGCATATCCTGCTTGGACATTTCCGCCAGGCCGCAGAGGAGGAGGCAAGGCTCGACAAGACGGTATTGCAGTCCGGCGGGCCGGTCGTCTCGCCGCAAGGCCGAACGAGCGCTTCGCTGGCGGCCGTGTTGGAGTTCGGCATGAGCCGGGAGCGGGAGTTGGCGGCCGATCGCGTGATGCTGCAACTCCAGGCGCACGCGGGTTATGCCGTCTGTGGCGCCGAATCGGTGTTCAAGAAGCTGATTCTGGTCGACAAGCCGCCCACGGCCGGGACCGCCAGGACGCAACTGTTCGACACCCACCCGGCCACGCCGGAACGCCTGCGCCTGATAGAAACGCAGCTCAAGGGCAAGGGCTGTGACGGCTGGCACCCCGTCCCGTCGCAGGCCTATCGGATGAACGTCATCGACCGGTTGGCGGCGATGTGAGGCCGCGCATTTCGCTGGTCTGAAGCGGCGTCCCACGGACGGGCGATGGGCCGGAATGGCGCTGCAACGCGCACCTCCGATATCCGGCAATCGGGGACAGCCCGCGTTTTGCCGATTCTCATGGCCGCTTTGGAACGCATGCCCCAAGCCACCGGCGCGAGTTACTCCAGGCCGCTCACGTTCGGGCTGCCCCGGCCGCAGTTCTAGCCGTCAAACAGGGTGGCCCGCTCCCACACGAGCTGGAGCTGCAGCAGATTGCTGTGGAAGGTGCCGCCGATGCTCTCCATGCGGCCGCCCTGCAGGGCGAGGGAGAGCGCGGGGTGGACACGCAGCTTCACGCCCAGCATGGCCTGCTGAATGAAGCCCTTGTCGAGCGCCATGTCGCCGCCACCGCCGATCCCGACGTCGTAGGCGGCACTGATGCCGACGGGGCCGAAGCGGAGAAATTCCGGCGCGAGCTCGACACCGAACAGGCCCTCGGCGTAGGAGCCGATGTTACCGGCGTAGGCCCACTGGCTGCTGCCGCGCCCGTAGAGCCAGTGGCCGATCACCGGCTTGCTCAACTCCACCCCGATGAGGTGAAGCTGGGCGTCATAGGGCTGGCCCTTCTTGTTGCGCAACGATGCCGGCGGGAAGTAGGTCTTATGGGTCAGGGCGGCACGCCAATGCATCAGTTGGTAGCGGGACGCGGGGAAGCTGGCCGTTTCACCCGCACGGGCATGGGGCAGGTTCGCCTGCCAGCCGATTGCGACATCGACCACGTTCGAAGCGAACTTGCCGTCGAGCGCCTGCATGCGCCCGACCATTGCCGACGCGTAGATATGGTCGGTCAGGTCGAGACTGAGACCGGTCGTCGCCCTGCCGACCAGTCCGCCTCTGGTGTCCAGGCGCGCGTCGCCGGCGACCCCGAGCAGCGCCTTCGCCTCCCAGTTCAGGCCGCCCACCAGGGGCACGCGTGCCCCGAGGCCGGCAGCCACCGACGCGTAACCGTCGGCGCCGCCACCCGCGGCGCCGTAGAGTTCCAGTGCGCCGTAGCCGTACTCGGAAAAGAATTGGTCGATGTGGATGCCGACCAGTTCGAAATTGGCATTCTTGTTGCCGCTTGCCGTGTACCTGCCGTGCCGGCCGGCCGGGCGGCTGTCATCGGTGGCGTAGTACATCACGCTGGGGGCGATGCGAAAGCGCCCGCTGTCACCATGAAACGCGGGGTAGTCGGCTTTCCCGTCGGCCGGTGCCCAGCCAAAGCCGCTGAGGCGATAGCCGATCACCAGGTGGGTGTCGTCCGCATTGTCCTTATTGGTCGCCGTGGTGTTGGGAAAGCTGGTGTGTGCCGCGCCGAGCCGCAGGTAGTTGTTGCCGAAGACGCGGTACTCGAGCATGGCGTGGCCGCGGAGGAAGGCGCCGCCGCCCAGGTAGGTTCTGGAAGAGCCGCCACCGGCGCCAAGGTGCAGTCCCAGATCGAGGTCGAGGCGGTCGAGCAGGGGGAGGCGGTCGCCCAGCGTGACGCCCATGGTGAAGTAGCCGCCCTCGTCGCCCACCGCGGCGCCGTAGCCACCGATGCCGAGGTAGGCCGATGGCAGCGCGTCGAGCGGATGCAGGTCGTAGTGGAGACCGACCAGGCCCATGTCTTTGCCGTTCGCCAGCGGTACCAGCTCGTAGGAACTGCGCCAGTCGTGTTCCGAGGCGCGGAACTGGTAGGCGTCGTCGCCCGGCGCGGCAATTGCCGTCGGGCTGGTGGCGAGGAGGGCGAGGGCGCACCCCAGTACGGCATGGGTTATTGATCGCACGGGTGATATCCGCTGGATGA
>CAZMMH010000203.1:0-4735 GCA_964567315.1 uncultured Gammaproteobacteria bacterium | reverse complement strand
CACCCCGCCGAGGGTGTGGGCCAGGGGCGCGAAGCCGAGGGCGCGCTGGGCGAAGTCCACCAGGTCCAGGGCCAGGCCGGGCATCCAGCCGGTGAGGAAGCCGATTGCGGCCAGGCCGAGCATGGGCAGGCTCATGCTCCACGGCACCTCGCGGATCTCGCGATGCTCGGCGCGCAGCTGGCCGAGGAAGGTGTTGTGGATCAGCTTGTAGACGCTGAGGATGGTGCCCAGGGTGCCGATGACGGCGGCCACGAACAGCAGCGGGTGGTGGGCGTCGAGCAGCGACTTGTAGATCAGCCACTTGGAGACGAAGCCGTTCATCGGCGGCAGCCCGGCCAGGCCGATGATGCCCATCAGCATGGTCACGTAGGAGAGCGGCATGCGCGTGATCAGGCCGCCGAGGCGGTCGAGATCGCTGGTGCCGGTGCGGTAGAGCACCGCGGTCACGGCGAGGAACAGGGCCGCCTGGTAGGTGGCGTAGTTGAACACGTGCAGCAGGCCGCCGGCCACGCTGAGCTGGGTGCCCACCATCAGCCCCAGCAGCATGTAGCCGCCCTGGCCGATGCCGTGCCAGGCCAGCAGCATGCGCGCGTCGCTCTGGGTCAGGGCGATGTAGGTGGGCACGATCATGGTGAAGGCGGCGATCCAGGCGAGCAGGCTGTCGGCGTTGAGGAAGGTGAAGGGAATCCCCATGGCGCCGAGATGGTCGAGACCGATCAGCTGCAGCAGCACCAGCAGCATGGCGAACAGGCCCATGCGCGAGGAGATCGCGCCGAGAAAGGCGGAGCCGGGACCCGGGGTCTCGGAATAGGCCTCGGCCTGCCACAGGTGGAAGGGCAGCAGGGCCATCTTGACCCCGAAGCCGGCGCTGAACAGCAGGGCGATGCTCCAGACCACGCCGTTCGGCAGCACGCTGAGGGCGATGCGCGCGGCGTCGAACTCGCTGCTGCCGGCGCGAGTTACCAACAGGGCGGTGGCGGCGAGGATCGCCATGGCACCGCCGATGGCATAGATCAGATAGCGCATGGCCGGACGCACGGCGCGCCCGCCGGCCTGGATCATCATCAGGAAGCCGGCCCAGCTCACCAGTTCCCAGCCGACGAACAGGGAGAGCAGCTCACCGCTGGCCAGCAGCACCAGCATGGCGAAGACGTTCAGGGCCAGGCTGCCGTGGATCAGGGCCATGTCCTCGCGCTCGCGGCCCCAGGCGCCCGAGGCGTACCAACTGGAGAAGAACGCCGCGCCCACCGTGATCACGGCGAAGAACCAGCCGAGGCCCGTGAGCTGCCAGTGCAATTGGTAGCCGAGCAGGTCGAAATGCAGCGCCGAGTCGACCGCGTTGGCTTCGAGCAGCTGGCGGCCGAGGCCGATAACCAGCAGCAGCTGCAGCAGGTAGAGCAGGGTCATGCCCCAGCCGGCGCCGCGGCGGCCGCCGAAGACGAAGCCGGCGACGCTGGCAGCCAGGGAGAGCAGGAGCAGGCTGTCGAGGATGTTCACGGCTGTGCCCCCCCGCCGAGACCGTAGCTGCCGTGGGGCAGGGTGTTGGCGATGTAGTCGTTGACGTCGAGGCCCTGGCGCGCCGCGTCGGAGAGCGCCGCGCCCAGGGGCGCGATGCTGACGGTGGCGATCAGGAACAGGCCGCCGAGGGCGAGCACCCGCGCGCCGTGGCCGGCCAGGTCGGACGCCTGGCCGGTCACGGGGCGGCGGTAGAGCCGTTCGATGAAGCGGAACAGGTAGGCGGTTTCGACCACCGTCGCGGTCACCACCACCGCGGCGGCGAGGGCGTGCAGCGCGCTGCCGCCGTCGCCCAGGGCCGCCGTCAGCAGCAGGTATTTGGCCCAGAAACCGGGCAGCGGCGGCACCCCGATCAGGGACAGGGCCAGGAGTACGAACAGGGCGCCGGCCACGGGATGGCGGCGGGCGGCGCCGTCCAGATCCTCCCAGCCCTCGGCGAACAGGAACAGGGCCGGCTTGATCAGCATGTGGTGCAGGGCCAGGGCCAGGCCGGCGAACAGCCCCGCCTGGCTGTCGATGGCGAAGGCCACCGCGACCACGCCGAGCTGGCCGATGGAGGAGAAGGCGAGGGCGCGCTTGAGCTCGTGGCTGCGGTAGGCGGCCAGTTCGCCGGCGGCGATGGTCAGCATGCCCAGCACCAGCAGCAGGTCGGCGGCATGGGTGCCGGCGTAGCAGAGGGTGAGCACCCGCAGGATCGCCAGCAGGCCGAGCTTGGAGACCAGGCCGGCGAGCAGGCCCGCAACCCGCGCGCCGCTGTGGGCGTAGACCTCGGGCACCCAGGTGTTGACCGGGAACAGCTCCGCCTTGACCCCGAAGCCCAGCACCAGCAGGGCGAACGCGGACAATCCCAGCGGGCCGTGCAGGGCCTGGGGCGCGAGCACCGCCAGGTGGGCCAGATTGAGGGTGCCGGTGGCGGCGTAGATCAGGGCTATGCCCACCAGGATCAGGGTCGAGCCGGCCGCGCCCAGCAGCAGGTAGCGCAGGCTGGCGGCCATGGCGCCGCCGCTGGCGCGGCTGGCGGCGAGGCCGAACGAGGCCACGGCGATGATTTCGTAGAAGACGTAGATGTTGAAGATGTCGCCGGACAGTGCCAGGCCGTTGGCGCCGGCCACCAGCAGCAGGGTCAATACCGGCTCGCGCACCGGGTCGCGGTGGCCGTCGGGCCACAGCAGCAGGGCGCTGGCCACCACCCCGAGCACGAACAGCAGGGCCATGCGGTCGACGTAGAAGACGATGCCGAGCGGCGGCAGGAAGCCGGCGAAGTGCAGCGAGAAGGGGCCGTAGGCGGGCAGGGCGTTCCACAGCTGCAGGGCCAGGATGGCGAGAATCACCAGCACCACCGGGCCGGCGGCCCGCGCCGCGCCCGGCAGGCTGCGCGCCAGGGTTGGCAGCAGCAGTGCCGTCAGCAGGGGCAGGATCAGCAGCAGCAGGGTGGCCAGACTCATGCGCTCTGCTCCTCGGTCTCGCTCACCGCGCTGCCGGCGGCGGGCACCGGAATGTTGTCCTGGCGGCTGCGGCGGTCGCCGGCGGCGATGCGCTCGGCCATCACCTGCAGGTCCAGGGTGCCCCAGGTCTCATACACCCGCACCGCCAGCGCCAGGCCGAGGGCCAGCACGCCGACGCCGATGACGATGGCGGTGAGGATCAGGGCCTGGGGAATGGGGTCGACCATGCCGGCGGGAAACATTCCGCCGACCGCGATCGGCGCGTCGGCGCCGGGGCGGTAGCCCACCGCGACCATCAGCAGGTTGCCGCCGGCATCGAGCAGGCCGAGGGCCAGCAGCGCCCGCAGCACGTTGCGCTTGGCCACCAGGCCGTAGAGACCGATCAGCAGCAGGCCCGCGGCGCCGGCATAGAGCAGGTTGCCGATGGTGAAGAGGTCGGTGGCGTGCATTAGGGCTTCTCCTCCAGCTGTCCCATATGCGCCAGCACCCCGGCCAGCTCGGCCCCCACCTTGAGGCCGATGGCGCTGGAGAGCAGGGGCAGGCTGCCGGCGGAGAAGAGGTGGCCGAGGGTGCCGCGGGGGCCAATGGGGGCGAGGAAGCCGTGGTGCATGGCCAGGGCCAGCAGGCCGATGGCGATGAAGGCGGCCCCGGCCAACCCTTCGATCAGGCTCGCACTGCGTTCGTCGAGACCGCGGCCGGCGCCGGTGAGCAGGGGCACGAAGTAGGCCGCGGCGAGGATCGCGCCGCCCTGGAAGCCGCCGCCGGGGCTGACGTGGCCGTGGATGATGATGTAGAAGCCGAGCAGCAGCAGAAAGGGGAACAGCAGGTCGGCGGCGATGCGCACGATCGCCCCGGGCGCCGCTGCATCGGCCAGCTCCGCCTCGCGCGAACGCGCCAGCAGCATGCCGGCGCCGGTGGCGGCGGTGAAGAGGATGGTCAGTTCGCCCAGGGTGTCGAGGCCGCGGTAGCTGAGCACCACCGAGGTGACGATGTTGCCGGCGCCGGTGGTGGCGCCGCCGAGTGCGTTCATGCCCTGGCCCACCTCCATCGGTGCGCCGCCGAAGCCAAGCTGGTTGAGCAGGGCGGCCAGCAGCACGCCGAGACCGACGATGAAGATCAGGCCGCCCAGATGCAGTTCGCGCTTCGCCTTCATGCGTCGGCCCCCTTGGGCAGGCGCCGCACCACCAGGGCGAACAGCACGCCGGAGAGGCCGGCGCCGACCACCGCCTCGGCCAGCGCCACGTCGGGCGCGCGCAGGAACACGAACAGCACCGAGAGCAGCAGCGAGACCACCGAGGAGGCGGCCACCGCCGCCAACAGATCGCGCAGCCGGAGCACCGCCACGGCGCTGCCGAGCATCAGGACCACCACCACCAGCACCATCCAGATCACGATTCGGCCTCCGGGTCGTTGCGGTCCTCGGCGGCGCGCCAGGGCGTCAGGCCGATCACCTTGGCGGCGCGGGCGATGGCCGAGGAGCCCACCGGCGAGGTGAGCGCGATGAACAGGATGATCACCAGCAGCTTGGGCAGCCACTCGGGCCGCTGCAGGCCGACCCCGAGGAGGATGCACATGGCGCCCAGGGTGGCGGCCTTGGTGCCGGCCTGGATGCGGGTGAAGACGTCGGGCATGCGGGTGATGCCGAGGGCGCCGAGATAGCAGAAGAAGGCGCCGAACAGGACGAGCAGGGATCCGATCAGACTCATGCGGCGTGCCTCTCCAGTGCCCGGGCGATGGCGACCACGCCGACGAAGGAGAGCGCGCCGAAGACCAGG
>CAZMMH010000202.1:0-4755 GCA_964567315.1 uncultured Gammaproteobacteria bacterium | reverse complement strand
GTATCTCTGGTCCGGTTTGGTGCCATGCCTGTTTTCACGTTGGTCGGTCTATCGAGAGTTTTGCTCATTCTGACGATCCAGATTCACGGTATTTCGGTCGGGGCATTGGAACAGCCTTAGCTCAGGTGTCTGTTCACTGGGCCAAAGAGCATGACTACGAAGCTGTGATCGCCCCCGGAACTCCTGATGGTCTTTTTTCGTTCTCTGTGTTGGCCGGGGGACTTCCATGGCCAACGTACCAGACACTCGGGTTCACGGATGAAACGTTTGAAACTGACGATGATCTGCCAGAGTGGGCCAAGGGCAATGCACCGCCTGAACTCATGAAAGACGTCGAAGCTGCATTAGCTACGGGGCGACCCAAAAGAGAATTTCATAGTAAATTGATGGTGCTGAGGCTAAAAAATGCCTAACAAGGCGCCGCACCTGACCGCTATTCCGCTGCGCTTCATAGACGCAGGTGAGCTTGGTCGTTATGTGCAGAAAAGACCCCAAAGGTTAGCAGTATGAAAATCAATATCCTCAGACTGTATCTGTTGTTCCTTGCGCTGTTCACACTTTTTTGGTGGCCACTCTCGCATTGGTTCTACCCTGACTGGTACCACACGCTCTTGGGTTTCAAGAGCTATGATTATTCACTTGTAAAAATCATTGGAACTATTGGGGTAGTTCCGGTGCTTGGCATGTTCTTTGCCGCAAAGGACCCTATTAGAAACCGTGATTTTGTTATCTCATTGTTGGTGTTTTTTCCTATGTTAGCAATGACTTACATTTATCTAATCAATACACACGGATTTCCTGCGCGCGAATACATTAATGTCGGTCTACTTGTCGCTAATACGGGCGCTCTCTGGCTTCTTTATCCGTGGAAAGACGCCCAACTCGGCGCTTCAGAGGGACGCTACGCCGGCAAGCCGGCTTCGCGCCCCTGAGCTCCACGTTGGGCGAAAGAAAGATACAGATGAAAAAGACGCTTTTGTATAGACTATTTGGATCTGGTTCAGTCCCCAAGAAATTGCTCCCGCTGCTTGAACAGGAGGGTATTGTTGTCTCCGATGAAGGAATGAGTGGATGGTTTATCGCAAAGCATGTCAATGGACCCAGGAAGCGGTATCGTCATCGTTCAGAAGGTTTTTCTGGTTGTCTTGTCGTGACCAAAGAGAGAGTGATTTGCTACACATACGGGAAACGTCAAATCAACATCTCTGTTGAAGACCCGAAGATAGCCAATCTGTATGTCGACATCCCAAAAGAAGAGAAATTGTGTCTTTCGTTTGAGTCATCAGACTTTCAAGAAGGTTGGAATGGTTTAATTGAATTCCGATTTAATACAACCAAAGCTCATAAATTTCGTGAAGCATTGATCGAAATCGGCGCCCAACAAGGTGCTGCGCCGGACGCTCGTTCCTGAATTAAGGGGCCATGAATTAAGGGGCCAGGCTCGATTAAATTTGACCGCCTTTCCCGGCGGAAACTATGGGTCGAGAGTTGCCAATGAAGGCTGGTTGCCTCCCCTTGGCACGTCCCCGATCCTGTAAGACCATGCGCCCATGAGCATGGCAATCACGAATGATGGTTGGATCGGTCGCTGGAGTCCGGGCCTTGCCGATCCCTCTCCCGCGGGCTGGGTTACCGTGGCCGCCTACGTTGTCGTCGTCTGGCTTTGCTGGCGTGCGCGTGCCGACGGCCACGCCTCTGGCGACCGGGTTGGGGAGCGGATGGCCATGCTTTGGGGCGCCTTTGCGGCAGGCCTGATCGTGCTGGGATTCGACCGGCTGCTCGACCTGCAGGCGGCGCTGGCGGAATCCGTTCGGCTGATGGCCCACGACCAGGGATGGTATGGGGACCGCCGACCTTTCCAGCTCAGGCTGATCGAACTCATGGTCCTGGCCGACGCCCTGTTCGGCCTGCTGCTGGTGTACCTGGCCCGACAGAATCTCGGGCGGATGATCGTGGCCATCGTTGGCGTCGTCGAACTCGTCGGCTTCGTCCTGATTAGGGGTGTCTCCTACCACTACATCGACAGTTTCCTGCGCCTCAACGTCGCCGGTGTGCGTTCCAACACGCTCTTCGAACTCGGTGGGCTCGTCCTGATCGGCGTTGGCGCCATCCGCTACGCGTCTGCCCGCCGCGGTGGTACGCCCGGCCCCTGATAGCCGGGGACAGGCCACGTCTTTGCGGTTGGGAATGGCGGCTTCGTCTCCTGCAGGGAAGTCGCGTACGCAGGCCCTAACGGATAGCCAAAGGTCGAGCGCTCTCGCGACGACCTCTTCTGCCAAGCAACGTCAATCGCCCGGCCGCCTTTTCGTCCTGCGTGTCGGCGCCGCCTGCAGTGGGTCGTCCGGCCAGTAGTGCTTCGGGTAGCGTCCCTTCATCTCCTTTTTCACCTCGGCGTAGCTGCCGCCCCAGAAGCCGGCCAGGTCGCGGGTGACCTGTACCGGGCGCTGGGCCGGTGACAGCAGGTGCAGCAGCACCGGCACCCTGCCGCCGGCGATGGCGGGGGTGTCGGCGAGGCCGAACAGCTCCTGCAGGCGCACCGCCAGCACCGGTATCTCGCCCTGGGTGTAGTCGAGGCGGATGCGTGAGCCGGTGGGGACGGTGAGGTGGGTGGGGGCGAGCGCGTCCAGGCGGCGGGCCCGTTCCCAGCCGATGCGGTGCTCCAGGGCCGCGGCCAGGTCCACCCGAGAGAGCTGACTGCGCCGGCTGATGCCACCCAGGAACGGACCGAGCCAGGCGTCGACTTCGGCGAGCAGGGCCGCGTCGCCCACATCGGGCCAGGCCGGATCGGCGCGGTGCAGGAACTGCACCCGCGCCTGCCAGTTGCGCAGGGCGGGGCTCCAGGGCAGGCATTCCAGGCCCAACTCGCGGATGCCGTCGAGCATGGCGGCGGCGACTGCCTCGGCCGGTGGCGCCTCCTGGGGCGCGTCGTCGAGCACGATCTCCCCGAGGTGGCGCTGGCGGCGGGCCAGCACCGCTTCGCTGCGGCGGTCCCAGGTGACGAAGCTGCGGGCCTCGATGAGTTCGGCGAAGTGTCGCTCCAGGTCGGCCCGGTCGAGGGCGGCGGCCAGGTAGATGCGCGCCTCGCGGCTGCCGCCGCCCAGCTCGGCGACCACGATGAATTCCTCGGCGGAGAGGGTTTCGTGTTCGGCGAAGGCGGCGCCGCGGCCGTTGGCCAGCAGGTAGCGGGGTTCGGGGCCGGGGCGGCGGCGGGCGATGCGGTCGGGGTAGGCGAAGGCCAGCAGCAGACCGGCCATGGCCGGGTCGCCGGGGGCGTCGCGTACGCCGAGGCGGCGGCACCAGTCGCGCGCGGCGGCGCGGATGCGCTGGCAGGTCCCGCGGTCGACTTCGCGCGGCGCTCGGGCGGAGTCGAAGGCGGTGAGGGCCTCCAGACGCAGGCGCACGTCCACCTCGCGCCGGGCCTCGCCGCGCAGCGGGTCACGCTCCGAAAGCAGGCCAGCGAGGCGGGCGGCGAGCCCCGCCTGGCCGAGCGCGCGCCCCTTGACCAGCATATGGCCGAGGCGCGGGTGCACGCCGAGCCCGGCCAGCTCGCGGCCGTGGGGCGTGGCCCCGCCGTCGGCGCCGAGGGCGCCCAGTTCCCGCAGCAACTCGATCGCCTGGGCGTAGGCCGCCGCCGGCGGCGGATCGAGCCAGGCGAGACGCGCAGGATCGCTCACCCCCCAGCGGGCGAGTTCCAGGGCCAGCGGGGCGAGGTCGGCCTCCAGGATCTCGGCCGCGGCGTGGGGCACCAGCCCCTGCTGCATGTGTTCGGTCCACAGGCGGTAGCAGATGCCGGGTTCCAGGCGCCCGGCGCGGCCCCGGCGCTGTTCCGCCGAGGCCTGGGAGACCCGCACCGTCTCCAGCCGGGTCAGCCCGCTGCGCGGCTCGAAGCGCGGCACCCGGGCGAGGCCGGCATCCACCACCACCCGCACCCCCTCGATGGTCAGGCTGGTCTCGGCGATGGTGGTGGCCAGCACCACCTTGCGCCGGCCGGGCGGCGGCGGGGCAATGGCGCGGTCCTGTTCGGCGCGGCCGAGGTCGCCGTAGAGGGGGGCGAGGATCACCTCGTCGCCGAGCCCGGCCGCCTCCAACAGCGCCTGTACCCGCCGGATCTCGCCGGCCCCGGGCAGGAACGCCAGCAGGCTGCCGCTCTCCTCAACGAGCGCGCGGCGGATGGCCGCGGCCACCAGGGGCAGCAGCTCCTTCGGCGGTGGCTGGTCCAGGTATCGGGTCGTCACCGGGAAGCTGCGGCCCTCACTTTTCACCACCGGCGCGCCGCCCAGCAGGCGGGCCACCGCATCGCCCTCGATGGTCGCCGACATCACCAGCAGGCGTAGCTCCTCGCGCAGTCCGGCCTGCACGTCGAGGGCCAGGGCCAGGCCCAGGTCGCCCTGCAGGTTGCGTTCGTGGAATTCATCGAAGATCACCAGGCCGACCCCTTCGAGGAAGGGATCGTCCTGCAGCATGCGGGTGAGGATGCCCTCGGTGACCACCTCGATCCGGGTCTTCGGCCCGATGCAGCTGTCGAGGCGCACGCGATAGCCGACGGTCTCGCCCGGCTGTTCGCCCAGTTGTTCGGCCATCCGCGCGCAGGCGGCGCGGGCTGCGAGCCGGCGCGGCTCCAGCATGATGATCTTCTGTCCGCCGAGCCAGGCCGCGTCGAGCAGGGCGAGCGGCACGCGGGTGGTCTTGCCGGCCCCCGGCGGCGCCTCGAGCACCGCGTTGCGGTGTTCGGCGAGGGCCTCGGCCAGGCGGGGC
>CAZMMH010000201.1:0-4778 GCA_964567315.1 uncultured Gammaproteobacteria bacterium | reverse complement strand
ACATCGACAAGGACCCGGTCAAGAGCCAGTTCCTGCGCTCGATGCTGGAGATCGCTGACAGCATGGGCTGCGAACTGATCGTCGAAGGTATCGAGAGCCACAAGGAACTGGTGGTAGCCAAGAGCCTCGGCGTGCCCCTGGGCCAGGGCAACTACATTGCCCGGGCCACGCCGACGCCGACCCCCATCCTGCGCGCGGAGGTGGCCAAGGTGCTGCTACGGGGGTGGCGGGCGGGTGCCGGCGGCGCTGAGTTCGCCGATCCCCACGCCGTGATCGAAAATAAGCTGCTGCTGCGGCTGCCGGCGGTGAGCCCGCGTACCGCCAACGAGCACGTATTCGCCATGTTCGAGACGAATCCGGGCCTGGAGTCGGTGGCCGTGGTCGACAACGCGGTGCCGGTGGGCATGATCAGCCGTCACGTTCTGGTCGACAAACTGGCGCGGCCCTACCACCACGAGCTCTATGGCCGTAAGCCGTGCTCGATGTTTATGGACCCGGAGCCACTGGTGGTGGACAAGAATCACACCATTCAGGAGCTCAGCTACATCGTGGTCGCCAGCGATCGCCGCCACCTGACCAACGGTTTCATCGTCACCGAACAGGAAAAATATATCGGCATCGGCACCGGCCACGACCTGATGCGCGAGATCACTGATATGCAGCTGCGCGCGGCGCGCTACGCCAATCCGCTGACCCAGCTGCCGGGCAACGTGCCGATCAACGAACGCATCGACGTGCTGCTCAATTCCGGCGAGTCCTTCGTCGCCTGCTACTGCGATCTCGACCACTTCAAGCCGTTCAACGACGTCTACGGCTTCAGCAAGGGCGACGCGGTAATCCAGCTGACCGGCAAGGTGCTGGAGGATGTTTGCGACCCGGAGCTGGACTTCATCGGCCACATCGGCGGCGACGACTTCATCGTGCTGTTCTGCAGTCCCGACTGGGAGACCCGTTGTCACGAGGCCCTCGACATCTTTGCCGCCACGATCCAGCGGTTCTTCAACCCTGCGGACCGCGGGCGCGGCGGCTACGTTACCGAGAACCGCCGCGGCGAGAAGGAGTTTCATCCCCTGACGACCCTTTCCATCGGCGCGGTGGTGGTCGAGCCGGCGGTCTTCGGTTCCTACATGGAGATCTCGCGGGTGGCGGCGGAGAGCAAGAAGAAGGCCAAGCGCCTACCCGGCAACACCCTCCACGTCAACAGCCGTGACTATGCCCAGCGTGACGAACGGCCGCCGCTGCCGGAAGCGACGATCGGCCTGCGTGATCCCACAACGGTCCCGCGTATGGACCCGGCAAGGTCGCCCGCCTGAAACGGTGCCGTCATGGGCCTGAACCACGATAGACAAAGGTCCGGCGCTGCATTGGGAACGGAGCGTGCGGAGCCGAGGGGGTGCGATGCGCATAAGCACCAAAGTGACAGTGGGCTTCGTCGGCGTCACCGTGGTTCTCGCCTCGTTTGCCTGGTGGGGCGTGAGCGTCATGCACGGTGCCCTGAACCGGGCAGACGAGCAGAAGGCGACGCTGCTGGCCCGTTGCACCATGGACGAAATCGACCGAACCATCCGGGAGCGCCTGGACGGTCTCGCCGCGTTCGCCCGCGCCGCGCGTCTGGCGGAGGCGGCGAATGGCGCCACGCCGGCGGCGGGCGTGGTGTCGCGAACTGTCGATGGCGAACCGGCGGCGGCACAGCGGGCGCGCGCGCCCAGCGGAATGCCGGCGTCCCCCGCATCGGCCGTCCTGCGCGAGTATCTACAACAGCTGCGCCTGGAGAGTGGGCACACGGTGTTCCGGCGGCTGCAGCTTGCCGACCGTTTCGGGACCCTGGTCGCCGCCAGCGGCCTTCCGCCGGGCGCTGCCTCGGCCGATGCACCCTGGTATCGCTCCGCGCTGGCGGGCCCGCGCTTATGGGCCGGCAACTACCTGCACGACGCCGACAGCGGCCGCGATTCGATCGACCTGGCGGTGAAGCTTTTCACCCGGCAGGGGGATTTCGCAGGAATCCTGATGGGCGTACTGGATCTCGGCCAGATACGGGCGTTGCTGCAGGCCGCGCCTGCGGAGATCTCGCCGCCGCACTATCGGGCCCGCTTGGTCGACGGCCATGGGCGGGTGCTGCTCGGCCCGGCGGCCGTGGCCGAGCCTGCCGCGGGGGCGGAAGGGCAACTGGTCGTGCAACTTCCCTCCAAGGCCTTCGGCGCCGACGGCTCGCTCGGTTGGTCCCTGCGCCTGAGCGTCCCGGCCGCCCAGGTCCATGCAGCCACCATGCACCTGGTGCAGACCCTCAGCGTGGTTCTGCTCGGCGCGGTGCTGGGGGCCCTGGCCATCGGCGCGTTCACCGTGCGCCAGATCAGCGTGCCCCTGGAGCGATTGCGTGATGCCGCCACCCGGGTCGGACGCGGTTGGCTGGATACCCGGCTCCATTCCCGGCGGCGGGACGAGATCGGCGAGCTGAACACCGCCTTCAACGGCATGGCCGCCCGGCTGCAGGCGCTCACCGTTTCGCGGGAATTCCTCGACAGCATTCTGGGCAACATGAGCGACCTGCTTCTGGTGACCGATCGCGAGGGGCGGGTGCGCGTGGTCAATCGGGCCTTCGCCGGCCTGCTGGGGGTGCCGCAGGAGAGCCTGCTGGGGCGCGATGCCGGTGAGGTGCTGGGCGAACCGGGGTTGCTGGCCGGTGCCAGCGGGGTGCGTGAGCTTATCGTCAAGGGGATCATCGGTAGCCTGGAAAAGCAGTGCCCGTGTGCCGATGGCCGGTCGGTGCCGGTTCATTTCGAGACCTTCGTGATGCGCGACGCCTCCGGCAGTGAGCAGGGCCTCGGCCTGGTCGGCGTCGACCTCAGCAAGCGGCCGGCGGCGTCCGGATAGGGCCAGACGCGTTCCTGGGCCCGACCAAATCGAGTACCATTCAGGGAGGGATACAGCACGCCGCCGGAGCAGCTCATGAGCAATTTGGACAAGCGCGAGCGGGAGCAGTCGCTCATTCAGTCGATCCTCAACGCCGAGCTGAACTATCAGCGCCGCGAACGTGGCGAGGGGGGGCCGCGGCCGCTGGTCGCGTTGTCCCGCGATTTCGGCGCCGGCGGCGACCTCATCGCCCGGCGGCTGGGCGAAAAACTCGGGGTCGAGGTCTACGATAAGGAAATTCTCGACGGCATCGCCCGCGAGTCGAAGGTCGACAAACACCTGATGGAAGAGCTGGACGAGAAGGTGCGCAAGGACAAGAGCGCCTGGATTCGCGGCCTGTTCACCACCAACACCGCCTTTCCCGCCCATTACCGCCACCACTTGGTCAACGTGGTGCTGGGCATCGCCCACACCGGAGGCGTGATCATGGGCCGCGGCGCCCACATCATTCTCTCCGACCGCCTGGCCTTCCGGGTCCGGGTGATCGGCGGCGTGGAGCGCTGCGCCGAGCGCGTCGCGGAACGTGAGGGGATCGAACGGGCCGCCGCGTTGTCCAAAGTCGAGTCGGTCAATCAGGAGCGGGGCGAATTCCTCTGGAAGCTGTTCAACCAGCGCCAAAACGACGCCTCGCTGCTCGACCTCATCATCAACACCGATCGGTTCGACGACGTCGAGGCCGCGGCGGACCTGATCGTGGTGGCGATGATCTCCATGGGCTTCGACGTGCCGGAACAAGTGGTGGGAGAGTGAAGTGAAGGATGTCGCCGGCAACTCCACCATCGCCCTGCATATCGTCAGTGCTGAGGGTTCGATCTACTCCGGTGTGGTCAAAATGGTCGCGGTACCCTCGGTGCAGGGCGAGCTCGGCATCCTGCCGCGCCATTCGCCGCTGCTTGCGGACCTGCTGCCGGGGGAGGTGCGTCTGCTGACCGCCGCCGATGAAGAGGAGTTCATCTACGTCTCCGGCGGCTACGTGGAGATCCAGCCGTTCGCCGTTACCGTACTCGCCGACACCGCCCAGCGCGGCCAGGAGGTGGACGAGCAGGCGGCGATGGAGGCGAAAAAGCGGGCCGAGGAGACGATCCGCACCAGCCAGCTCTACTCCGACCGCGACCGCGCCCACGTGGAGCTGCTCAAGGCCATGGCGCAGCTGCGTGCCCTGGAACACGCGCGGCGGCGGAAAAAGCGCGGCATGTAACGAGCAAGGCAGAAGGCAAGAACAAGAAAGCGGCGCTTGCGCCGCTTTCTCGTCTAGCCAGGTCCCTGGGTGCCGATTTGGGTCCCGTCGCCGCGCATCGCGGGCAGGTGCCCGCTCCCACCAGGATTTGACGGGTTCGGGCAGCTCTCTTCGACTCTTCTGCCTTCTGCCTTCTGCCTTCTGCCTTCTGCCTTCGGCCTTGGCCTCAGATCTCGTCCCGCATCTCGATATACCCGCACGGACACTCCGTGGCGCACAGGCCGCAACCCTTGCAGTAGTCGTAGTCGAAGACGTAGTGGGAGCCGTCGGAGGCCTCCTCCTTGGTCTTCAACACCGCTGAGTCCGGGCAGAGTGTCCAGCAGTTGTCGCAGGCGAAGCAGTTGCCGCAGGAGAAGCAGCGGCGGGCCTCGTAGGCGGCCTGATTCGCGCCGAGACCGAGGTCGATCTCCTCGACGCCGGTGCGCTGTTCCACCGGCAACAGCTGTTCCTGGGCGCGCCCGGCATGCTCGACATAGTTGAGGTTGAGGTGGTCGTAGCCCAGTACCTGCGAATCGCTCTCGACCTCCGGGTTGCCCACGTTGCTGTGGTAGCGGTGCATGGCGAGGGCCGCGCGGCGGCCGTCGCCGATGGCGCCGGTCACGGTGCCGCTGCTGCCGCGGCGGGCGTCGCC
>CAZMMH010000200.1:2890-4780 GCA_964567315.1 uncultured Gammaproteobacteria bacterium | reverse complement strand
TGGAGTTCAACCTGGTCTACGACCGCGGCACCCTGTTCGGCCTGCAGTCCGGCGGCCGTACCGAGTCGATCCTGATGTCCCTGCCGCCCCTGGTGAAGTGGCGCTACGACTGGCACCCCGAGCCGGGTTCGCCCGAGGCCGACCTCTACGACAATTACCTGTACCCGCGGGAGTGGCTGGCGTTGGAGTGACGGCTTATGCAGTTGATCGGTTAACTGGTTGATCGGGGCGGGAAGTCGAAACGGAGCAGGCGTTCCAACCCGATCAACCGTCCCTCCCTCACGCCCGCTTGCGCTCCGCCACCAGGGTAATGGCGTCGAGCAGCTTGCGGTAGGGCTCGACGAACTTGCGGATCCCTTCCTCCTCCAGTTCGCTGCAGGCACCCTCGAGGTCGATGCCGACGCCGGCGAGCCGCTCCACTATCCCTGGCGCCTGCTCCACCGTCTGCTGCAGGCGTGCCTCCGGGGCGCCGTGGTCGCGGTAGGCGGTGAGGGTCTCCATGGGCAGCGTGTTCACCGTCTCCGGACCGATCAGCGCCTCCACGTATTTGACGTCGCTGTAGGCCGGGTTCTTGGTGCTGGTGCTGGCCCACAACAGGCGCTGCTTGCGGGCGCCGTGCTTGCGCGCGAGGGTCTGCCAGCGGGCGCCGGCGTACTGCTCCAGGAAGTGGCGGTAGGCGAGGCCGGCGCTGGCCACCGCCGCCTCGCCGCGCAGGGCCTCGGCCTCGTCGCTGTCGATGTGGTCGAGCTTCGGGTCCACCTTGGCGTCGATGCGGCTGAGAAAGAAGCTGGCCACGGAGGCGATCGCCGCCAACGGCCGGCCGGCGGCCGCCGCATCCTCCAGGCCGCCCATGAAGGCGTCGATCACCTCCAGGTAGCGCGGCACCGAGAACAGCAGGGTCACGTTGATGTTCAGGCCGTCGGCGAGCAGGCGGCGGATTGCCGGCAGCCCCTCGCGCGTGCCGGGGACCTTGATCATCAGGTTGGGGCGGCCGACCTCCTGCCACAGGCGCCGCGCCTCGTCCACCGTACCCTGGGTGTCGCGGGCCAGCAGGGGCGAGACCTCCAGGCTGACGTAGCCGTCAGTGCCGGCGCTGGCGTTGTAGACCGGCCGCAGCAGATCGGCCGCGCTGCGCACGTCGTCGATGGTCAGGCGTTCGTAGATCTCCCGCGCCGGCAGCTGGCGGCTGGCCATCAGCTCGATCGCCCGGTCGTAGGCGTCGCTGTGGCTGATGGCCTTTTCGAAGATCGCCGGGTTGGAGGTCATGCCGGCCAGGCCGTCGTCCTCGACCATGTGGTGAACGGTACCGTCCTCGAGGATGCCCCGTTCGATGTAGTCGAGCCAGATGCTCTGTCCGAACTCCTTCAGTTGCAGCAGGGGATTGTCGTGGGCCATAGGTACCTCCCGTGTGATACGGGTTGATTTGAGTACCACAAGCGTAGTCGCCGTCCGCCATGCTGCAATCGGCAGAAACAAGGGGGAGGGGGACCGCCTTCCCTGGCGGGGGGATCAGCGGCTCACTTCCAGAACTGCCACCATTTGCGGCTGTGCTCTTCGCGCTGCGTCTGACCGGTCTCGGAGCCCCTACCCTCCTCCTTGCGGGTCTGCTCGGCCTTTTTCTCGCCCTGCTTTTCGAACCCCGGCCCCGCCTGTTCCTCGCTGCGCACGCGTTCCTGGGTCTGGGTTTCCACGCGCTCCCGCGTCAGGGACGCGTCATCGGAACGTCTGTCGGCGCCCGTTTCCTTGCGTATGCGCTCCTTGGTCGTGTTCTCCTGGCGCTCACGGTAGCTGCCACCGTCGCTGGTGCCGTATTCCGTGCGGCCCTGGGCATGGGATCCGCCCCCGCCGTGATGGCCGGCCACGACAACCGCCGGTGCGGCGCCGAGCACC
>CAZMMH010000200.1:0-2790 GCA_964567315.1 uncultured Gammaproteobacteria bacterium | reverse complement strand
TCCGCCCCCGCCGTGATGGCCGGCCACGACAACCGCCGGTGCGGCGCCGAGCACCGCCGCCGCCAGCAGGGTCAGGAATTTCTGTTTCATCGGAATCTCCCGTATCGGCTTGTTGTCGCGCCATTTACGGCGCGATGACAAGTCTAGCCATTTCCAGAGGGGTGACCGCCGAGCAGCGCACAAAATCGCCCTGCAGGCGGCCACATGGCTGTTGTCCCGGCGGCCTATTACTGCTCCGGGGTTGCCGTCGTGGTATCGACGGAGGTGTCGGTGGAGGTGTTGTCCGAGACCTCGGTCTGCGTCCGCAGCTCCGTGCGCACCTGCATCTCGGCCGCGGCACGTTCCAGGGCGGCCACCGCCGCCGGTTCGCCGTAGCCGTCGCGTGCGCGGACTCGCTCCTGGACCCGCTCGCGGGCGCGCTCCAGGCCCGTTGCGTGCTCCTCGCTCGTGTCCATCTTTTCCGTCGGTTCCATGTCCTGCATCCGTTCTGTGACCTGCATGCGCTCCGTGACCTGCATGTGTTCCATGCGGTCGCCCATGCCCAGAGAGCCGCGCTCTTCGAAGCCGCCGTCTGCGGATGCCAGGGTGGGTGCCACGGCGAGCAGCGCCGCCGCGATCAGTGTGAGGCCGTGTTTCTGCATGGTATCTCTCCAGTTTCGGCACGCAACGGGCCGCCGGCGAGCGGGTCCGGGCCGTGGTGCTGTGGGGTGGGCGCAGGCGGACTACCGCCCTGCGCGGGGCGGCACGTGCGCCGGCCGCCCTTGCTGGAATAAACGCAGATGCGGTGCCGGGGGTTCCCTCGGCCCGTCGCGGGCCGGCGCGGTCGGCCTCAGGGTTTGCCGGCCGGGCCGGCCAGGGCGGTGATCTCAGCGATGATCGCCGGCGCGTCCCAGTGCCGGGCGCCCTCGGCGAGGTAGGCCTCGCGGCCCTGGGGATCCAGGACAAAGGTGGCAGGGTAGCCGTGCACGCCCCAGCTGGTGGAGACCGCCAGGTCGCTGTCGAGCAGTACCGGGAAGTCCAGGGGATGTTTGGCCAGGAAGGCCTTTACCGTCTCGGTGGACTCGCCCACATTCACCGCCAACACCACCACCCCCTGCTTGGCCAGGGCGTGTTCTGCGCGCACCAGGGCCGGCAGTTCCTCGCGGCAGGGCCGGCACCAGGTGGCCCAGAAGTTCACCAGCACCACCTTGCCGCGATAGCTCTCCAGATGGTGCGGCACGCCCGCGAGGTCGTTGAGGATGAAGGTCGGCGCCAGGGGGCGGCCGTCCAGCGGACGCAGGGGCGGCCCCGAGCGCAGGAAACGCACCCCGGCCACCAGCGCGACGACAACGACGACGGCGGCCAGCAGTGGCACGAGTTTGCGCATACGGTTATCTCCCCTTCGACGGCGCGGCGGGCGCGGCAAAGCGCCCAATGGTACCCGAGCGCGCCGATTCGTGCCTGACCCTCGGAAAGACCGCGGGCGGCGGGCGGGGTTCCCGCAATGACGTTGGGGCTACGCCCCAAGGAGCCTACGGCGCAGGGGGCGGAGTGCGGCGGCGAGCAGCAGCAGGGCGCAAAGGGTGGCCAGCCAGCCGGGCACGAGCTCCCCCGTGCCGCCCAGCTGTGCGGCGACGTCCACGCGCCAGATCACTGCCAGGCGGTCGGTGAGCAGCCCGAGCAGCAGGCTGGCCACGGCGATACCGGCGACGTAGACCGCCGCCGTGGCCCGGCCGAGTTCACGGCCGATCACCGCCAGGGTGGCGATGTTGGTGGCGGGGCCGGCGAGCAGGAACACCAGCACGGTACCCGGCGAGATTCCCGCCAGCAGCAGGGCCGCGGCGAAGGGGGTGGAGGCGGTGGCGCAGATGTACATGGGGACACCGGCCAGCAGCATCACCAGCATTGCCGGCAGCCCGCTGCCCCACTCGGCGAGGGCCATGGGCGGTACCAGGCTCTGTGCCAGGGCCGCCGTCAGCAGGCCCACCGCGAGCCAGGGGGCGACGTCGTCCCAAATATCGCTCAGGGCATGGCGCAGGCCCTCCACGGTCCGCCGCAGCGGGCCCGACGGGGCGGCCGGCGGGCCGCCACAGCTGCCGCCGCCGCAACCGCAGGCCGCTGTCGCCTCCGCCTGCGGCAGTGTCACGCGCGGCCGCGGCGCCGGCACGGCCAGCGCGGCCAGCCCGGCGGCCACCGCGGAAAGCATCGCCGCCAGCGGCCGGACCACGGTGAGGAAGGGGCCGAGCAGGGCATATGAGAGGGCGACGGAGTCCACCCCGGTCTCCGGGGTGGCGATGAGGAAGGCGACCGTCGCCCCGCGCGAGGCGCCCCCACGGCGCAGCGCCAGGGCCGTGGGCAGGACGCTGCAGGAGCAGAGGGGTAGCGGGGCGCCGACCACCGCCGCCTTGAGCACCGGCCAGGCGCCGCTGCCGCCGAGCCAGCGGCGCATCAGCGCCTCCGGCACCCAGGCGTGGATCAGCCCGGCAAACAGCAGGCCGAGCAGCAGCCAGGGGGCCGCCTCCAGGGTCAGTGCAAGCAGATTGGTGAAATAGTGTTCCAAAGCGGGCTCAATGATCGGTCGTTTCGATGCCGGGCCGCCTCAGCCGACGGTGTCGCGGGCGCTGTGGGGCGGCAGGGTGCGGCTGCGGATGCCGCGCAGACGGCGGATCACCGCCGCCTCGATGAGCAGGGTGCCTAGGCCGGCGGGCACGCCGGCGAGGTTGCCGAAGGGCAGCCAAGCCAGCAGCTCGTGGCGCCGCAGCAGGGCGAAGTAGTCGGCCGGGGCGAGCAGTTCGCGGGCCGCGGCGAAGC
>CAZMMH010000199.1:0-4783 GCA_964567315.1 uncultured Gammaproteobacteria bacterium | reverse complement strand
CTGATCGCCATCAGCGTGGTCAACATCCCCTTCTTCGCCCGCGCCGTGCGCGGCTCCACTCTGGGTCTGGTACACCGCGAGTTCGTCGACGCCGCCCGGCTCGCCGGCCTCTCCGACCTGCGCCTGCTGGCGAGTGAACTGCTGCCCAACGTGATGCCGGTGATCGTCATCACCATCTCGACGACGCTCGGCTGGATGATCCTGGAAACCGCCGGCCTCTCCTTCCTCGGCCTCGGCGCCCAGCCGCCCCAGGCCGACCTCGGCTCCATGCTCGGCGACGGGCGCAAGGTGATGATCACCGCAAGCCACGTGGCCACGGTCCCGGGGCTGGTGATCCTGGTGCTGGTAATCGGCATCAACCTGCTGGGCGACGGCCTGCGCGACATCCTCGACCCGCGCCTGAAGCACGGCAGCCCGGGGCGCCCCGGCGCCGCCACCAAGGTCGAGCGTACCGAGCTCCCGAAGGCCGCCGAACGATCGCCACTGCTGGCGGTGAACGACCTGCGTACCCGCTTCACCCTGGGCGCCGAGATCTACCACGCCGTGGGCGGTGTCGACTTCGCCCTCAAGCCGGGCGAGTGTCTGGGCATCGTCGGCGAATCGGGCTGCGGCAAATCGGTCACCGCCATGTCCCTCTCGCGGCTGGTGCCGAGCCCGCCCGCCACCATCACCGCCGGCCGGGTCGACTACCTCGACGAAGACCTGCTGGCCGCCCGCCCCGGTCGCCTGCGCCAACTCCGGGGCGACCGCGTCGCCTACATCTTCCAGGACCCGCTCACCACCCTGAATCCGCTGTTCACCGTCGGCGACCAGATCGCCGAGGCGGTGCGTGCCCACCGGCCGGTCTCCCGCCGCGCCGCCTGGGCCCGCGCGGTGGAACTGATGGACAAGGTGCGCATCCCCAACGCCGCCAGCCGCGCCCACGCCTACCCCCACGAAATGTCCGGCGGCATGCGTCAGCGCATCGGCATCGCCATGGCGCTGGCCAACGACCCGGCGATCCTCATCGCCGACGAGCCCACCACCGCCCTCGACGTCACCGTGCAGGCAGAGATCCTCACCCTGCTGGATACCCTGCGGCGCAAGGAGGGGGCGGCGCTGATCTTCATCACCCACGACTTCGGCGTGGTCTCGGAGCTGTGCGACCGGGTGATGGTGATGTACGCGGGACGCGTGGTCGAATCCGGACCCACCGGGGCGGTGCTGGGCAACCCAAGCCACCCCTACACCCGCCGCCTGATCGACTGCGTGCCGCTGCTGGGCGAACCGGAGCGGGCACCGGACGCCATCCCAGGCCTGCCGCCGGCAGTCAACGCTCTGCCCCCGGGCTGCGCCTTCGCCGAGCGCTGCGACGTCCGCCTGGCGCACTGCACGACGGGCGATATCGCCCTCGAATCCCTGGACGACGGACGGCTCAGCCGCTGCGTGCGGGCGGGAGAGACGGTATGAGCGCGCCGCTGCTGGAGACCCGCGCCTTGAGTCGCCGCTTCGGCGGCCGGCGGCGCTGGCTGGGCGCGGACGAGCCCCTGATCCAGGCGGTCAGCCAGGTGGACCTCCGCTTGGGGCGCGGCGAGACCTTGGGCATCGTCGGCGAGTCGGGCTGCGGCAAGTCGACCCTGGCGCGCATGCTGGTGGGGCTGGACCGCCCCAGCGAAGGCGAAATCCTCATCGCCGGCGAGGCGGCGGAGGCCCTGCGCCGACGCGGCGAGTTGCACCGCCGCATTCAGTACGTGTTCCAGGACCCACTCGGCAGCCTCAACCCGCGCAAGCGGGTGCGCCAGATCGTCGAGGCCCCCATGCGTCACCTGCTGGACGCCGACAAGGACACCTGCAGCCGACGCTCGGCCGAGCTGATGGAGCAGGTCGGCCTGCGCCCCGAGTTCCTCGACCGCCACCCTCACGAGCTCTCGGGCGGTCAGGCCCAGCGGGTCGGCATCGCCCGGGCCCTGGCCGCCCGCGCCGAACTGGTGATACTGGACGAACCGGTCTCGGCCCTGGACGTCTCGATCCAGGCCCAAGTGCTGCAGCTGCTGGACGAACTGAAGCGTGCCTTCGACCTGACCTATCTCTTCATCAGCCACGACTTGGCGGTGGTGGAACAGCTCTGCCAGCGGGTGGCGGTGATGTATTTTGGCCGGATCGTGGAACAGGCGCCGCGGGCGGCGCTGTTCGCCGCTCCCCGCCACCCCTACACCCGGCTGCTGCTGGACAGCGTGCCGGTGCCGGGCCGGCGGCGGCCGCCGGCCATCGCCGGCAGCGGCGAACTGCCCGATCCATCGCGTCCGCCCAGCGGCTGCGCCTTCCGCACCCGCTGCCCCCGCGCCGACACCCTGTGCGCGGAACGGCGCCCGCCGCCACAGGGGGCAAACGGTCACACCTGGGCCTGCCACCACCCCCTGGATGCCGGGGGAAACATATGAAAATCAGGTGTATTGAGTTACATTTCGGGTAGAACACGCAGCCGACGTCGAGTCAAGAAGAACCAAGATGCACAGCCCCAGCCCTCTTCGACAGATCGCCGTACTGATCCTCTGCCTCGCCGCGGTGCCGGCGATGGCGGACATCTACAAGTACGTCGACAAGAACGGCGTAGTCACCTATACGAACCGGAAACCGACACGGGGCAGCTACGAAGGCCACCTCAAGGTGATGTTCCGCAGTTGCCTGCTCTCGTACCTCGGCTGCAACGCGGATCACTGGGACTGGCGCAACGTGCCGCTCAACGTCACGGCCTTCGCCAAGCATGTGCGGCGGGCGGCGGCGCGGCAACACGTGGACCCGGCCCTGCTGCGGGCGGTGATCCACGCCGAATCCGCCTTCCACACCAATGCCATCTCGCGGGCCGGCGCCGAGGGTCTGATGCAGTTGATGCCCGCCACCCAGCGCCGCTTCGGCGTCAACGACCCCTTCGACCCGGGCCAGAACATCCGCGCCGGGGCCCGCTACCTGCGCAAGCTGCTGGACATGTTCAACGGCAACGTCCGCCTGGCCGCCGCCGCCTACAACGCCGGCGAAAACGCGGTAAAGAAGTACAACGGCGTCCCTCCGTACAACGAAACGCGCAACTATGTGAAGCGTGTGTCGATCCTTTACAGCCGCTACAAAGCTTACAACTAAACCCTTCGGGCGACCGCCGGCCTGCCAGGAAGGCACGAAACGCCGTATGATCGCGTAACGCCAACGAAGGGATGCACTCTCTGTGAATCAACCATCCACGCAACCGCGCCGTGGGCATTACCTCATTCTGATCATCCTGACCACGGTCATACTGCTCGGCCTCGGCATGCGGGTGGTGGCGGTGAGCGACACCGTGGTCGACATGCCGATCCGCACCGATGCGGCCGACTACCTCATGTACGCCTACAACCTGCGCTTCCACGGCGTCTACTCCCTGGACAAGAAGGGCTACCAGGCGCCCCGTGCGGACGTCCGGCCGGATGCCGTGCGCAGCCCCGGTTACCCACTGTTCCTGGTGCCGTTCATCGAGCGCAGCTACCGCCTGGGAATGCTGCTGAATATCACCATGGTGCAGGCCGTGCTCGGCACGCTGGTAATCGCCTTCGTCTTCCTGCTCGGCAGGACCTTCCTGCCGGCGTGGGCGTCCATCGGCGCGGCGCTACTCACCGCCATCAGCCCCCACCTGATCAACACCGGCGTCTACGTCCTGAGCGAAACCTGGTTCTCCTTCCTTCTGGCCGCGGGCCTGCTCACCACGGTCATCGCCGCGAAACGCACGCAGCGACGCTGGCCCTGGCTGGCCGCGGGCCTGCTGCTTGGGGCAGCCGCGCTGACCCGGCCGGGCCTGCAATTCCTCCCCTTTGTCCTTGCCCCCCTGCTTTGGTTCAGCCTTGAGCGCAGTCGCCGACTAACCGCCACACTGCTGCTGCTTGTCGGTTTTAGTGCGGTGCTCGCGCCCTGGTTCGCCCGCAACGAACTGGTGCTTGGCGCCAGCGGCGACCCGCAGTTGGAGATCAACTTCCTCCAGCACGGCATGTACCCGGACTTCATGTACCGGAACGACCCGAAGACCTACGGCTACCCCTACGCCTACGACCCCAGGAGCGCGGAGGTCGGACGCAGCGTTTCCAGCGTGTTGCGGGAGATCGATCGGCGCTTCCGCGAGGAGCCCGCGCGGCACCTGTCCTGGTACCTGCTGGGCAAACCGGCCATGCTCTGGTCCTGGAACATCGTCCAGGGTGCCGGCGACGCCTTCATCTACCCGGTCAAAAAGACCCCTTATCTGGGCAATCCGCTGTTTGAGATAACCCACACACTGATGGGCTTCGGGCGCCTCCCGCTGGTGATTCTGGGCGCCATCGGCACCCTGCTCGCCTGGTTGCCGGCGGCGGTACGCCGGCTTTCGCCGGCCGGCCGCATCGCCGTCCGCACCTGCAGCCTGCTGGTGCTCTACTACACTGCCGTCCACATGGTCGGTGCGCCGTTCCCGCGCTACTCGATCCCGGTGCTGCCGATACTCTTCGCCATGGCGCTGTTCGCCGTTACCCAGCTTGTGCGGCTGCGGCGCCGCCCGTCGACCGCCCCGAGCCCGGAAATATGAGCGACACACTGAGTCCCAAGCGCATCCTGATCACCGGCGGCGCCGGCTTCCTCGGCTCCCACCTGTGCGAGCGCCTGCTGGCCGCCGGCCACGAAATCCTCTGTGTCGACAACTATTTCACCGGCCGCCGGCGCAACATCGCCCAATTGCTCGACCACCCGGCCTTCGAGCTGATGCGCCACGACGTCACCTTCCCGCTCTACGTGGAGGTGGACGAGATCTACA
>CAZMMH010000198.1:0-4833 GCA_964567315.1 uncultured Gammaproteobacteria bacterium | reverse complement strand
TCTACAACGGCGTCGGCACGGTGCTCTCGTTCCTGCCGATCATCGTGCTGTTCTTCCTCTTCATGGGCATCGTCGAGGACAGCGGCTACATGTCCCGCGCGGCCTTCCTGATGGACGCCTTCATGGGCCGCCTGGGCCTCGACGGCCGTGCCTTCGTCATGCAGCTGATGGGCTTCGGCTGCAACGTGCCGGCGCTGATGGGCACCCGGGTGATGCGCTCTCGTGGCCTGCGTCTGCTGACCATGCTGATCATCCCCTTCTCGCTCTGCTCGGCGCGGCTGCAGGTATTCGTCTTCCTGACCACCGCGGTGTTCTCGCCCGTGGTCGCGCCGTTCGTGCTTTTCAGCCTCTACTGCATGAGCTTCTTCGCCGCCTTCCTCACCGCGCTACTCTATCGCGGGCGGCTGAAGAGCGACGAACCGCTGCTGCTGGAGCTGCCGCCCTACCGCTTCCCCACCGGCCGCCAGATCGTCATCCGCGGCTGGGCCGAGGCGCGCAAGTTCGTGCGCGAGGCCAGCGGCTTCATCCTCTTCGGTGTGGTCGCGATCTGGTTCCTGACCCACTACCCCTGGGGCACCTCGCCGGCCAGCAACGCCACCCTGGCCGGGCACATCGCCGACTTCCTCGGCCCGCTGTTCGCCCCCCTGGGGATCGACCACCTGATGACCATCGCCCTGCTCTTCGGCTTCGTTGCCAAGGAGGTGGTGGTGGGGGCACTGGCGGTAATCTACGGCGCCAGCGAGGGGGCGCTGTCGGGCATCCTGGCCGCGCACCTGGACTGGATCTCCGCCTACAGCTTCATGCTCTTCGTGCTGATCTACACCCCCTGCCTGTCGGCCATCGCGGTCCTGCGCAAGGAGTCCCGCAGCCTCTGGTTCACCGCGCTGGCCGTGGCCTGGCCGCTGAGCCTGGCCTGGGTGGTCTCCTTCATCTTCTACCAGGTGGCGACCCTGCTGTTCCGCTGAAACCTGCAAGACCCTGTCTCGCGCAAAGCCGCCAAGGCGCAAAGGGAAGGCGGTGATTGGTTGATTCGCTGATTCGTTAATTGGGAAAACCGTCGCTCCTAGTCAACGGATCAACCAATCAACGACTTGACGCTCCTCTTTGCGCCTTTGCGCAAGACCAGTCCTTTAAAGGTCGTAATCGATGGTCAGCGGGGCGTGGTCGGAGAAGCGTTCGTCGCGGTAGATGGACGCCGCCTGCACCTTGTCGGCCAGGCCGGGGGTGATCACCTGGTAGTCGATGCGCCAACCGACGTTCTTGGCCCGGGCCTGGCCGCGGTTGGACCACCAGGTGTACTGCTCGGGCCGCGGGTCGACCACGCGGAAGGCGTCGACATAGCCCAGCTCGTCGAACAGCAGGTCGAGCCAGGCCCGCTCCTCGGGCAGGCAGCCGGAGTTCTTCTGGTTGCTCTTCCAGTTCTTGATGTCGATCTCCCTGTGCACGATGTTCCAGTCGCCGCAGATGACGAACTCGCGGCGCTTGCGGCGCAGGGTGCGCAGGCTCTCGGTGAAGCGCTCCATGAAGCTGAACTTGACCGCCTGGCGCTCGTCGCCCGAGGAGCCCGATGGCAGGTAGAGGGAGATCACGCTGAGCTTGCCGAAGTCGGCCTGGATGAAGCGCCCCTCGGCGTCCATGTCCTCGAAGCCCTCGCCCAGGCCGCAAATCACCCGGTCCGGCTCGACCCGGGAGAATATCGCCACCCCCGAGTAGCCCTTCTTCTCGGCGTCGACGAAGTGGCAGTGGTAGCCGTCCAGGTAGTGCAGGGCCGGGTCGAGTTGGTGCTCCTGGGCCTTGGTCTCCTGCAGGCAGACGACGTCGGCATTCTGCTTGCGCAGCCAGTCGAAGAAGCCCTTGCTGGCGGCGGAGCGAATGCCGTTGAGGTTGGCGGTGATGATGCGCATGTGTTTGGCCGTCCGGTATTTCGGAAACGGCCAAGCCTACCGCAAACCCGGGTGCGAAGGACCCAACACCCTTGGAAACCGCCGAAGACACCGAATACACCAACCAGCATGAGACAAGGCCTGTTGGCACACGGACGCCCCTAGCCAGCTCACATCGTTGGGTCGAGCGACGCGACCTTGGCCAACTCCGCGCCCGTGATTTCCAGAAGTCTTTCGGTGTATTCAGTGTCTTCAGTGGTTCCAGCGCTTTTCGCGCTGTTCGTTGTTAAAATGGCCGCCCTTTGCAGCCGCACAAAAACAGGGGCCAGCCATGCAGGACTACAAGCGGGAATTCATCCAGTTCGCCATCGACAACGAGGTGCTGCGCTTCGGCGAGTTCACCCTCAAGTCGGGCCGCATCAGCCCCTACTTCTTCAACGCCGGCCTGTTCAACACCGGCGAGCGCCTGGCGCGGCTGGGCCAGTTCTACGCCGCGGCGATCCAGGACGCCGGGATCGAGTTCGACACCCTGTTCGGTCCGGCCTACAAGGGCATCCCCCTGGCCAGCGCGGCGGCCATCGCGCTGTATGAAAAGCACGCCCGCAACGTGCCCTGGTGCTTCAACCGCAAGGAGGCCAAGGACCATGGCGAGGGCGGCAACATCGTCGGTGCGCCGCTGGCCGGGCGGATCCTGATCATCGACGACGTAATCACCGCCGGCACCGCGATCCGTGAATCGATGGAGATCATCCGCGCCGCCGGGGCCCAGGCCGCGGCGGTGATCATCGCCCTCGACCGCCAGGAGCGCGGCCAGGGCGAGAGGTCGGCGATTCAGGAGGTCGAGGAGAGCTTCGGTCTGCGCTGCGTGAACATCATCACGCTGGCCGACCTGATGAACTTCATCGCGGACACGCCGGCGCTAGCACCCCACCTGGAGGCGATTCGCGCCTACCGCGAGCAGTACGGCATCCGTTGAGCCGCGGCGCCGGAATCCAGGCGCCGGGGCCTAGTTGTCGAAATTCGAGTCCCAGCCGGGATCGCGCCGGTCGATGTGGCTGCGCCGATCCTTCTTGTCTGGCTCCCAGCGCAGCAGCTCCCGGCGATCCGGTATCTGGCGCCGTTCGCCCTTGCGGCGTTCCGGCCCCTGATAGGGCTCTCTGTTGTCCTGCGCGACCATAGCGACGCCTCCGGACCGTTCCTCAATACCACACCCCAAGGATAGGCGAAGAGGCGGCGGTCCGCTGTGGGTCGGAGTTCAACCGGCCATCAATTTGACGCCGATCACAAGTGTGACCAGTTCGAAGCCGCGTTTTATCCAGCGGTTGCCCTTGGCGATGGCGAGGTGGGCGCCGAGGTAGCCGCCGAGCAGGGAGCCGGCCAGCAGGGCGGGAATCCAGGCCCAGTGGACCGTGCCCAGCAGACCGAGGGTGAGCGCCCCGGCGCCGTTCCAGAACAACCCCACCAGGACCAGGGTGTAGGCCACCGCGCGCTTGTAGTCGAGGCCGAACCAGCGCACCAGCCAGAGGGTGACAAACAGACCGCTGCCCGAGGTCAGCGAGCCGTTGAGGACGCCGATGGCGAACAGCACCGCCCCGCCCAGCAGATAGCCGGCGCGGTCACGGTGGGCCGGCGCATGCACCTGGCCCAGGCCCGGGTTGAGCAATGAATAGAGACCGAGCCCGGCGGTCAGGATCCCGAGGGCGACCTCCGCGGCCCGCCCCGGCACCGCCAGGATCACGCTGGCGCCGAGCACCACCCCGGGCAGACCGGTGGCCAGGATAAACAGGGTGAAACGCCGCTCCAGGCTCCGCTCGCGCAGATGGCGCACGGTCGCACCCAAGCCCAGGGCCACCGTCGCCACCTTGTGGGTGGCCAGGGCGATGGCGAACGGCAGACCGAGAAAAATCAGCGCCGGCAGCTGAATCAGGCCGGCGCCGCCGCCGGAAAAGGCGGAAAACAGGTTGGCCAGCAGTGCGATGACAAACAGCAGGGGCTGATCGAGGTTATTCAAAAGGGTGTTCCCTTCGGTCTACAATCGAAGCGCATCATCCACAGCAGGCCTTGCCCATGCAATGTGTTCGCAACCGCTTCACCGCTCGCGCCAGCGCCGCCGCACTCGGTCTGTTGCTTGGGCTGTCCGCCCTGAGCGCCGGCGCCGGCCAGCTCTACCGCTGGGTGGACGACCAGGGGCAAGTTCACTACGGCGACCAGATCCCGCCGAACGAGACCAAAAAGGGCGGCGCCGTGCTCTCCAACACCGGCCGCGAGGTGCGCACCCTGAAGCGGCAGAAGACGCAGGATGAGATCACCGCCGAGGAGAAGGCCGCGCGCGAGCAGGCCGAGGCCGAACGACAGCGGCAGCGGCAGGAGGAGCGCGACCGGGTGCTGCTGCAGACCTTCACCAGCGAACAGGACATCCTCGACGCCCGCGACCGCAAGCTGGCGGCGGTGGAAGGCTCCATCCGCCTCACCCAGGGGCGGCTGGACACCCTGAAGAAGAGCCTCGCGGCGAAGCGCAAGGAGGCGGCGGACACCGAACGCAGCGGCCGGGTGGTGTCCGAGGCGTTGAGCAACGCCATCACGACCCTGGAGGGGCAGGTCGCCGAAAACGAGCATTTCCTGGTGGGCAAACACCAGGAGATCGACAACCTCAAGCAGCAGTACGGCGCCGACCTCGAGCGCTATCGCGAACTCACCACGCGCAAGAAGAAGGACGACGACGGCACGCCGGAGCGCTAGCGGGCGCCTCAGCGGGCCCGGATCAGGGTGCCGACACCCTCGTCGGTGAACAGCTCCAGCAGCACCGCATGTTCCACCCGCCCGTCGATGATGTGGGCGCTCTTGACCCCGGCGTGCACCGCATCCAGGGCACAGCGGATCTTCGGCAGCATGCCGCCGTGGATGGTGCCATCGGCGATCAGGGCGTCGACGTCCGCAGTCGACAGCCCGG
>CAZMMH010000197.1:0-4866 GCA_964567315.1 uncultured Gammaproteobacteria bacterium | reverse complement strand
ACCTGGGTGCGGTGCAGAACCGCTTCGAGTCGACCATCTCGAACCTGCAGACCACGTCCGAGAACCTGACCGCTGCACGGTCGCGAATCCAGGATACGGACTTCGCCGCCGAGACTGCCTCCCTTACCCGGGCGCAGATCCTGCAGCAGGCGGGCGTGGCGATGCTGGCTCAGGCCAACTCGGTGCCGCAGCTGGTCCTCTCGCTCCTCAAGTAAGATCTGAGGGAGAGTAGGAGCATGGAGAAGCGTTCGGGGTGGAGCCCTGCCCCGGACGCTTTTTCCATGGTAGCTGGAATTTTGGCTGAATTATTATATAATTCAGCTGGATAGGAGGTAGATGGCTATGAGTTCTATGACTACACAGCTGACCTCGCTGCCGCCGTCCGCTCAGTCCGGGCGGAACGAGCCGGGAACCGCCCCGCGGGCGGGCTCCGGGGGAGGAGAGATTGTCGCTCCGCAGCAGTTGCCGGGCAGCAAGCCGAGCTCCCAGACCGAGGCAACCCAGGCCTCGACCGGCGAACTCGCCGATGCCGTGGCCCGGATCACTGATCACATGCAGGTGGTTCGGCGCAATCTGCAGTTCGACCTGGACAGCTCCAGCGGCAAGATGGTCGTCAAGATCGTCGACGCGCAAACCAAACAGGTGGTGCGGCAGATCCCGTCGGAAGAGGTGTTGCAACTTGCCAAACACCTGGAGCAGGTACAGGGGCTTCTGTTCAAGGCCAAGGCGTGACCTCGGGCATGCAAGTTGCATGGAGTTTGTCATTGCCGGCTTGAGGAGAGGATGACATGGCCACCGTATCGTCGACCACCAATACCACGACCACGCCTGCGGTCACTTCGACGACTACGGGTGCGCCGACGACGAGTACCCTGGCCACCAACAACGGTACCCTTTCGTCGCCAGGCCTGGGTTCGGGGATCGACGTCAACAGTCTGGTGACCCAGCTGGTGTCGGCGGAAAAGACGCCCAAGACCCAGATCCTCGATACCAAGCAGGCGAAGCTGGAGGCCAAGATTTCGGCCTTCGGCACTTTGAAAAGCTCCCTTTCGTCGCTGCAGGATTCCCTCGGACCGCTCAAGCTCGACGCGACCTACCAGGCGCGTACCACCACGGTCGGTGACAGCACGCTGTTTTCCGCGACCGCCACCTCCATTGCCGATCCGGGCAACCATACGGTCGAAGTCAAACAGTTGGCGCAGGCGCAGAGTCTCGCCAGTCCGGGCGGCGCCTACGTCTTCGCCAACACCACCGACCAGGCGACGGCCGACGGCGGGACCCTCACCTTTACCTTCGGTAGTACGAGCTACGACCCCAACGCCATTCCGCCGGTGGCCTACAGCTTTACCCCGGACTCCACCAAGCAGTCGGTGTCGGTGAGCATCGCCGCGGGGGCGAGCCTGTCCGACGTGCGCGATGCCATCAACAACGCCAACATCGGCGTCCAGGCCAACATCGTGGACGACGGCACCGGTTACCGGCTGGTGCTGAAATCGGCGAGTACCGGTGCCAACAACAGCTTCCAGGTGACCGCCAGTGAGGCCGGCTCCAGCCCGACCAACACCGACCTCAGCGGACTCTCCCTGTTTGCCTTCAACGACTCGGCGCAGAACATGGAGCAGTCCGTCGCGGCCCAGGACGCTTCCCTTTCGGTGGACGGTCTCACCATCACCCGCGATACCAACACCGTGGCGGGTGCGATTCACGGCGTAACCCTGAACCTGACCAAGGCCGCGCTCGGCTCGCCGACCGATCTGACGATTGCCGCCAGCAGCGATACGGCGGTCAAGTCGGTGCAGGATTTCGTCACCGCCCTGAACGACTCGATCAAGAACGTGCAGACCGGTACCAGCTACAACGCGCAGACCGGCGTCGCCGGCCTGCTGCTGGGCGATTCCACCCTGCGCAGCCTGAGCAGCCAGTTGGGCCAGTTCATCGGCAATCCGGTGACCGGCTCGGGGCTGACCTACGACTCTCTGGCCAGCATCGGCGTCAGCGTGCAGAAGGACGGCACCTACAGCGTCGACGCGAGCAAGCTGCAGGCGGCCCTGAGCGCCAACCCGACCGACGTGCAGACCTTGGTGGAGACCGTGGCCGGCAAGGTGGACACCTTCCTCAATGGCTGGTTGTCGAGCGACGGCATGGTGGATGGGCGGGTGAACAGCCTCAACAGCCAGCTCACCGACCTCAGCAATCAGCGCACCCAGCTGAACAAGCAGATGACGGCGCTGCAGAACCGGTTGCTGGCCCAGTACACCGCTCTCGACACCCTGGTGGCGAGCATGAAGACCACCAGCGATTACCTCACTCAGCAACTTGCGAACCTGCCGACCATCGGCGGCAGCACCAAGAAGTGACGACCGTCCGCTCGTGGGGCGCAGTCGTCTGGACGGCGTCCGTCGGCGGTAGCATAGTAGGCGAAACGGACTAAAGTCTTACCCGGACTCCCCGATATAATATAGGTAACGCCGCCTGCTCCCCGGGCAAATGTCTGTAGCGAGGACCTATTTCATGACCTATTCCAACCCCCGGCACCTGCAGAAGTATGGCGATTACGATGCCAAGACGGATCTGATGGAGGCCAGTCCCCATCGCCTGGTGCAGATGCTGTTGGAGGGTGCGCTGGACAAGGTTGCCATCGCCAAGGGACACATGGAGCGCGGCCATGTTGCGGAAAAGGGGCGCCATATCAGTTGGGCGATCTCCATCATCGACGGCCTGCGCACCAGCATCGACAAGTCGGCCGGCGGTGAAATCGCCCAGAATCTGGACAGCCTCTACGAATACGTCGGCCGCCGCCTGCTTCAGGCCAACGTGGCCGACGACGTGGCGGCCCTGGACGAGGTCACCTCCCTGTTGCGGGAGATCAAGTCCGCCTGGGACGTGATTCCCGATGAAATGAAGGGCAGCCGGGCGAAGAAGGTGGCGGTGGAACAGCCGGCCGACGAGGCCCCGGCCCACCCCGGCATCTCGGTGGGCGTGTGAGCGAGGCCGAGGCGCTGCCCGGCGATTGCCGCCGGCTGGTCGAGCTGAGCCACGAAATGCTTGCGGCGGCCCGGGAGGGCCGTTGGGCCGAACTGCTGGTGCTGGAGGAGGGGCGCCGGTCACTGCTGGATGCCTGCAGCGCGGTGTCCCCGGCTCAGGCCGAGGCGGCCGCCCGGGTCTTGCAGGAGATTCTCGCGGCCGATGCAGAGGTGGTCGCCCTGAGCGAGCAGGCACGGGACAGCGCGGGCGGCGAGCTGCGGGAGCTGCAGAAGGGTCAGCGCGCCACCCGCGCCTATACCGGAGACCAGGATTAGCGTGGGCCACGGGCGGTACCAGTTGAACCATTCATGGCGGCAATTTCATGGTCGCTGAAAGCAGCAACCCCCTCGCTGAAGGGCTGATCTACGAGGCCGAACTGCCCCTTGCCTGGCGGCCCCTGGCGGAAGCCCTCGCGGACAGCGAACTGGTGCGTCGCAACGACGCCAACGAGCTTCTGCTCAAGGCCATCGGGGTACTCGAGGAGTACCGCGGCGAGGCGGAGGAGGCGGCGTCGGGGACCCAGCAGGAGTTGGCGCGCCTCGAATTCAAGGTCGACCTGATCCTCGATCTCATCTCCCGCATGCTGGTGCGTCAGCTCCAGTTGCCGGCCGCGGTGGCCTGCCGCCTCGGTGCCCAGGGGCTGGCCTGGCTCTGCCGCGGCGAGCTGCCGCCGGTCGGCAGCATGTTGCAGCTCGAACTCTATCTCCAGCCCCGCTACCCGTCGCCGTTGCTGCTGGTCGGTGAGGTGGTGGGGACGGAGGCCGGGGGCGAGGCCAGCCTGGTCACGGTCGCCTTTCGCGACCTCTCGCCGGTGCTGGAGGACGCCCTGGAAAAACTCATCTTCCGCCACCATCGGCGCAGCGTTGCCCTGGCCCGCGGGCGGCCCAATGAGGGGTGACCGGGAGCGCGCCGAAATTTTGACATTCGCCTCCGTGGATGGTCTACTTGACCTTGAATTTCAACGCCTTTTCCCGCGGCTTCGAGGTGTGGCGTGCGCTCCCCGGGGTGAATGATGTCCAATAACAACAAAGTCTTGGTGATCGATGCGGACGTGCAGCGGGCGGGCAATCTGCTCACGGTGCTCGAATTCATCGAATTCGATGCCCTGCATACCACCGACTGCGAAGGCTGGCGCGCCCACGGCGGCCAGCCGACCGAATTCATTGCCGTGATCGTGGGCGGCTGCGACAGCCTGCCGGCCCTCGAGCAGTTGCTCCAGGGGCTGCGCGAACATGTGCCGGAGCTGCCGATACTGATGCTGGTGGAAAAGGGCAGTGCGCTGCCGCTGAGCGGCGATCTGGCCCAGGCCATCCACGGCCGCATCGAACTGCCGGTGCGCTACGCCCAGCTTTCGGAAATTCTCGGCAATGCGCGCAGCTTCCGCGAGACCCGCGAGAAGCGCAGCCGCCGCCGGCCCACCGAGCTGTTCCGCAGCCTGGTCGGCCAGGGGCCGGCCATCGGCGCCGTGCGCCGGCAGATCGAGCAGGTCGCGCCGACCGAGGCCAACGTGCTGATCCTCGGCGAGTCCGGGACCGGCAAGGAGGTGGTGGCGCGCAACATCCACTACCTCTCGGAGCGCCGCGACCGCCCCTTCGTGCCGATCAACTGCGGCGCGATCCCCTCCGAGCTGCTGGAGAGCGAGCTGTTCGGCCACGAAAAGGGCGCCTTCACCGGCGCCATCAGCGCCCGTCAGGGCCGCTTCGAGCTGGCCGAGGGCGGCACCCTGTTCCTGGACGAAATCGGCGACATGAGCCTGCCGATGCAGGTCAAGCTGTTGCGGGTGCTGCAGGAGCGCACCTTCGAACGGGTCGGCAGCAACAAGACCATCACCGCCGACGTGCG
>CAZMMH010000196.1:0-4883 GCA_964567315.1 uncultured Gammaproteobacteria bacterium | reverse complement strand
GCCGCGGATCTCGCCAAGGGCCACCCCGGCGCCCAGATCCGCGACAACGCGCTGTCCAAGGCGCGTTTCGAATTCCGCTGGGACGACCAGTTCAACCTCGGTCTCGACCCCGACCGGGCGCGTGAGTACCACGACGCCACCCTGCCCAAGGAGTCGGCCAAGGTGGCCCACTTCTGCTCCATGTGCGGGCCCAAGTTCTGCTCCATGAAGATCACCCAGGACGTGCGCGAGTACGCCGCCAGCCACGGCATCGGCGACGTCGAGGTGGCGGTGGAGCAGGGCATGGCGGAGAAGGCCAAGGAGTTCACCGCCGGGGGCGCTGAGATATATAAGAAGCAGTGAACAGTTGATAGTGAAGAGTGAATAGTCGTGGAGTCGGGCTTGTGCCCGACGCTATTTTTGCAAGCGTCGGCCAGCGGCCGACACCGTAACCATTCACTGTCGACTATTAACTGCTTTTCTCTATCTGCTCTTCACCCGCTCCGGCTTCGCCAGCCACACCACCCCGATCAGCGCCGCGAATAGCACCCCCGAGAGCCAGAACATGTCGTTGGTGCCAAGCATCACCGCCTGGCTGTGTACGCTGCGCTCCAGCATGGCGTAGCCCTGGGCCGGATCCAGGCCCAGCTTCTCCACCCCGGCGAAGGCATGGGCCGCCGCCGGATTGTAGGGATTGACGTGTTCCGCGAGCTGGCTGTGGTGCAGGGCCGTGCGCCGGTCCCACAGGGCCACGGTGGCCGAGGTGCCGAGGCTGCCGGCGAGGATACGCACGAAGTTGGCCACGCCGGTGGCGCTGGCCATCATCCGCGGCGGAATGTCCACCAGGGTCAGGGCGGTCAGGGGCACGAAGAAGGCCACCATGCCGAAGCCCATGGTGAAGCGCGGCGCCACCAGGTCCCAGAAGGGCACGTCGGTATTGAAGCCGCTGTTCCAGAACGAGGCCAGGGCGAACACCGCGAAACTGAAGGTGCCCCACAGGCGCAGGTCGATCTTGTGCAGGTTGCGCCCGACCACCGGCGACAGCAGCAGCGGCACCACGCCGATGGGCGCCGCGGCCAGCCCGGCCCAGGTGGCGGTGTAGCCCATGCTGGTCTGCAGCCACAGCGGCAGCAGCACCACGTTGCCGAAGAAGACCATGTAGCCGACGCTGATGGCCAGGGCGCCGACGGCGAAATTACGGTTGGCGAACAGGTGCAGGTCGATCACCGGGTGGCGGTCGGTGAGTTCCCACACCACCAGGAAGGAGAGGCAGACCAGGGCGACGACAGCGAGCACCATGATCTGGGTCGAGTTGAACCAGTCAAGATCGTTGCCCTTGTCCAGCATCACCTGCAGGCAGCCCACCCCCACCACCAGCAGGGCCAGCCCGACCACGTCGATGGGGCGCTTCTCGGTCTCGCTCTCGCGCCCCCGCAACAGGCTCCAGGTGAGGTAGGCCGAGAGCGCCCCCACCGGCACGTTGATGTAGAAGATCCAGGGCCAGCTGATGTTGTCGGTGATCCAGCCGCCGAGGATCGGCCCGGTGATCGGCGCCACCACCACGGTCATCGACCACAGGGCCAGGGCCAGGCCTTTCTTCTCCTTGGGGTAATTGGTCAGCAGCAGGCTTTGGGACAGCGGGATCATCGGTCCGGCCACCGCCCCCTGGAGGGCGCGGAAGGTGACCAGGGTGGGCAGGTTGGGAGCCAGGCCGCAGAGCCAGGAGGCGACCGAGAAGAGCAGGGTCGCGGTCACGAACAGACGCACCTCGCCGAAGCGCTTGGCCAGCCAGCCGGTGAGCGGCAGGAAGATGGCGTTGCTGACGGCGAACGAGGTGATGACCCAGGTGCCCTGGTTGGGGCTCACCGCCAGATCGCCGGCGATGGCCGGGATCGAGACGTTGGCGATGGAGGTGTCCAGCACCTGCATGAAGGTGCCGAGCGACAGCGCCACCGTCAGCAGCGCCAGGGCCGGCCCGTGCAGCGTGGGCTGCTGCTCGCCCATCGGCTCAGCACTCCCCCGGGGTCGCGGCCGCCGCGTCGCGCGCGGCCGCGCGGGCGGGGTCGTTGGCATTGACGATGCACTTGATCAGCCGGTCCGCCTGCCGCGCCTGGCCGGCGTAGACGTCGGTGACGTAGCGGGCCGGGGCATGGGGGCGGGCCTTGGCCAGCAGCGCTCCGCTGCGGTCGTGGGTATCCACCGTAGCCACCATGGAGAGACCGACGCGCAGGGGGTGCGCCGCCAGCTCCTTGGGATCGAGGCTCACCCGCACCGGCAGCCGCTGCACGATCTTGATCCAGTTGCCGCTGGCGTTTTGCGGCGGCAGCAGGGCGAAGGCGGCGCCGGTGCCGGGCGCAAGGCCCAGCAGCCGGCCGTGGAAGGTGACGTCGCTGCCGTAGCTGTCCGCGGTCATGCTCACCGGCTGGCCGATGCGCAGATTGGCCAGCTGATCCTCCTTGACGTTGGCGTCGACCCACAGGCGATTCAGGGGCACCACCGCCATCAACGCCTGCCCCGGCGTCACCTGCTGGCCGAGCTGGACCCCGCGCTTGGCGACATAGCCGGCCGCCGGCGCGCGCACCGCGCAGCGCTCCAGGGCCAGATAGGCGTCCCGCAGGCGGGCCTGCGCCCGCAGCACCGTCGGGTGGGTCTGCACCGTGGTGCCGGCCACCTGGGCCTGGGCGGCCGCCAGCTTGGCCCGCTCCAGGCGCAGCTCGGCCTGGCTGGTATCGACCACGCTACGCGCATGGGCCACGTCCTCGGCGGAAATGCTGTGGGCCGCCAGCAGCCCCAGGCGCCGCTTCAGATCCTCGTCCGCCTTGGCCACGGCGGCCTGCTGCACCGCCACCGCCGCCTGGTCCTGCTTCACCGCCTCGAACTGCTGGCGCACCTGGCGCACCGCCTGGGCCAGGGCCGCCTGGGCACCCTGCAGGGCGACGCGGGCATCGGTATCGTCCAGGCGTACCAGCACCTGGCCGGCGTCGACCCGGTCGGTGTCGTCCACCTCCACCGCCACCACGGTGCCCGCCACCCTGGGTGTCACCTGGATCAGGTTACCGTCCACGTAGGCGTCGTCGGTGGACTCGTGGTAACGGCCGGAGAGCAGCCACCAGCCGCCATAAAGCAGGCCGGCGGTGACGAAGACACCGCCCAGCATGGCCAGCATGCGCCGGCGTTTGCCGGTGGCGGAGGCGGGGGATGAGGGTGCACTGTCCATGGATGCGTGTCCTTAGGGAGTTGAGGGGGTGACGCACTCCGCCGGCCGTTGCTCCAGTCCGTCCAGGAGCCGGCGCAGCAGGCCCTCGAGGGTGGTGCGCTCGTCGGCGTCGAACTCCTGCCACAGGGCCTGCATGTGGGCCCACTGCAGCGGCAGGAAGCGCTTGACCAGTTCGGTGCCGGTATCGGTCAGGGCCAGGTCGATACGCCGGCGGTCCTCGTTGGAGATGCTGCGTTCGACCCAGCCCTGACGTTCCAGTTCATCGATCAGGCGGGTGACGTTGGTGCGCGAGGAGTGCAGCGCCCGGCTCAGCTCGCAGGGGTTCAGCCGGTTGTCGGCGCTGCCGTAGAGCATCGCCAGGGCCAGGGCGCTGGTGGTGTTGAGGCCGTGTTCGGCCAGAACGCGGTTCAGATCGTCGTTGACGCAGCTGACCGTGAACAGCAGCAGGCGCGTCAGCACCACGATCTCCTGCGGCATGCCGGCCAGCTTGCCGAAGACACGCTCGATGCCCTGCTCGAACGGTTCGAAGGCGTGATTCATGGTCTATCCACCCAGGTTGCGGGGCAGATAGTTCAGCACGTTACTATTACACTGTAAATAATTTCGTCCGTGAGCAAATACACAGACGGGTCCGCGCTCAGAAGCGGTCGGTAACCAGGACCTCGTCGAGGGCAAGCTGGCCGGCGCGCGGCCAGGGCTCGCGCACGCCCTTGCCGATCGCCAGCATCATGCAGATGTGGTGGTCCGCCGGCAGGCCGATCAGTCGTGCCGCGGCATCGAAATCGAAGCCGCCCAGGGGGCAGCTGTCGTAACCCATTTCCCAGGCCAGCAGCATCAGGCTCTGCGCGGCCAGGGCGCAGGAGCGCATGCCCTCGTCGCGCTGCAGCTGCTCGCGCCCCTCGTAGTACTGGCGGATGGCCGGCAGGACGTAGTCACGGGCCTCCTGGGGTGCATTGTGCCAGTAGCGCTCCGGCGCCTTGCGCCACGCCTGCTGGTCGAAACAGAGGACCAGCAGCTCCGAGGCGTCGGTCACCTGCGGCTGGTCCCAGGCGACCGCGCGCAGGGCGCGGCGCAGCTCCGGGTCGCGGAGCCGCACGAAGCGCCAGTGCTGCAGGTTGAAGCCGGTCGGCGAAAGAATCGCGTGTTCCAGCAGATAGTTGAACTCCGCCTCCTGCATGCGGTGTTCCGGGTCGAAGCCCTTGAGGGCACGCCGGCCCGCAATGGCCTGGGCCACCCCCGAAGCTCGTGTCGATGCGTTCATTCGGTTACCTCCCTGCGACTTGTCCTGATACAAAAGAATCCGTGCGGGTATCGGGCACGCCCCGCTGCAACCTTCACCCCTCCTTCTCCGGGCAATAGCCGACGGCGCGGAGAAACAGCTCCACCAACCGGTCCACCAGCAGCGGCAGACTCAGCTCCCGGTAGTGGGGCGCGTCGTAGATGCATTTGGCATAGAGCGCCTCCCGCAGCATGCCCTGGAACATCAGGCCGGCACTTCGCGGGTCGACCGGGTCGAACGCCCCCTGCGGTCCGAGTTCGCTCATGTTCACCTCGATGAAATCGCTGAAGGCCTTCCAGCGATTGTCGAAGAACTGGCGGGCCGCCGGACTGTGATCCAGGACCGCCAGCAACTCCATGCGCAGGTAGTCCGGATCGGCGGCGATGGCGTCCACGTACACCCGGGTCA
>CAZMMH010000195.1:0-4883 GCA_964567315.1 uncultured Gammaproteobacteria bacterium | reverse complement strand
TGCTTGCCGCCGTTGAGCACGTTCATCATCGGCATCGGCAGGCGGGTGGCGCCGGCGCCGCCGAGATATTGGTACAGGGGCAGGCGGCAGGCCTGGGCCGCGGCCCGCGCGACCGCCATGGAGACGCCGAGAATCGCGTTGGCCCCGAGCCGGGCCTTGTTGGGGGTGCCGTCGAGTTCGATCATCCGGCGGTCGATCTCGGCCTGGGCCCGCGGGTCGCTGCCGGCCAGGGCCGGGGCGATGATGTCATTGACGTTGGCGACTGCCTGCTGCACCCCCTTGCCGCCATAGCGGGTGGGGTGGCCGTCACGCAGCTCCACCGCCTCGTTCTCGCCGGTGGAGGCGCCCGACGGCACCGAGGCGGCCGCGCGGGTGCCGTCATCCAGGGTGACCACCGCGCGCAGGGTGGGGTTGCCGCGGGAGTCGAGGATCTCGAAGGCTTCGAGGGAACGGATCTTCAGGCACATGGTTCGCTTCTCCTTGGCAGGCGGGCTCTGCCCGCGCCGAATCAATGGAACCGCATCGGTATGACGGGCTCAGGAATTGTCGCTGTTGAGCACGCCGAATTCGGCGGGCATGCGCACGTAGAACAGTGGCAACGCCTCGGCGCGCAGGTGTTCCAGCAGCCGTTCCGCCTCCTCGGTGGAAAACACGAACACCACCTCCACCGGCACGTCGCCGGCCAGTTCGAAAAAGTGCTCCTCGTGCAGCACCCCGTGGCGGCCGAAGCCGGCGATGGCGCGGAACGCGGAGCCGCCGTGCATCCCCAGCCGTTCCGCCTCCTCCAGCAGCCATTCATGGACCAGCTTGCCTTTGTGGCGGCGGGTCTGGTGAACAAAGAATCGCAGGCAGACGCCGTTGGGCATGTCGTATCTCCTTCCTTCAATGCTTGAAAGCGTAGGCGATTGCCAGGCCGATGCCGGTCATCGCCAGGGCGCCGGCCACGTGCAGGCAGATAGCGGCCAGGGCCCAGCCGTACTGGCCGCGGCCAATCAGGGTCACGGTCTCGGCGGAAAAGGTGGAAAAGGTGGTCAGCGCGCCGAGAAAACCGGTCGCCACCGCCAGCCGCACCTCCGGCGGCAGCGCCTGCATCTGCGGCAGAAAGCCGAGCACCAGCCCCATCAGCAGACTGCCGAACAGGTTGGCCACCAGGGTGCCCAGGGGCAGGGTGGGGAAGATCGGATTGAACAGGGCGCCCAGACCCCAGCGCAGCCAGGCCCCCAGGGCGGCGCCGCTACCCACGGCAAGAAAGGCGTACACGGTATGTTGCTCCTCAATTCGGTTACCGGGCGGTTCGCCGGTGCCGGGAGCGCACGCCTACGCGCCCCGCGGGAACCGGGATCGACGTAGGCATCATCAGCCATTCGGCAGTTACAGGGAGGATGCCATCTCCGGCAGTGTTCTGAACGGGCAGGTCAGGACACCGCGCAGGCCGAATTTACGCGAGGCCGCCGCCCTATTCAACCGCTGCAAGTGTGTCTTTTGTTTAAGTAAATACACGGTAGGTCACGGGCTGCACACGCCCGGGTGTGTCGTTACTCTGTAAGTTGAGGGTTGCGGCCGGGGAGCACGATGCATTCTGACCAACTCAAGCGATGGCGGATTGCCGCCGTCGCCCTGCTGTTGTCCGGCGCGGGTGCCGCGTCGGGGGGCGAGGTACCCGCGGCCCTCGCGGGCCCCGCCTTCAGTGACCAACGGGCCACGGCACAGATGTCACCCGCCTGGCGGGAGCAGGGCCTGAGGTATGCGGACTGGGCCGGGGAGGCCGACCTTGCGGTAAGCCTCGACCAGCATCTGTACGCGGCCCTTCTGCCGCTGATAAAGCGCTACGCCCGCGAACACCACCTCGACATTGCGCTCCAGGAGGGCACCTGCGGGATCTCCGCGGGGGCCCTGGAGGACAAGCAGGTGGACGTGGGTGGCTTCTGCTGCCCGGCCGGGCGTAGCGACCGCCTGCCCGGGCTCAGGTTCCATACCCTCGGCATCGCCGCGCTGGCCCTGATCGTCAATCCCGCCAACCCGGTCGGTGACATCTCCCTGGGCCAGGCCAGGGAGATTTTCCGCGGGCGGATCAGCGATTGGGGCGCCCTGCCTGGCGGCAGGCGCGGCCGACCGGTGCAGGCGGTGGCCCGCCTGCACTGCAAGGCGCGTCCCGGCCACTGGCGTCTGCTGCTGGACAACGAGGACCTGTTCGGTCCCCGGGTGGAGGAGGTCAGCACCATCCCCGACATGCTTGCCGCCGTTGCCATCGGCCCCGACGTCATCGGTTACGAAACCCTGTGGATGGCGGAGCGCGGGGCCGACCGCGGCAAGGTGAAACTGCTGCGGCTGGGCGGGGTTGCCGCCAGCGACCGCGCGGCCCTGGCGGGCGGCCGCTACCCCCTCTACCGGGTCTACAACCTGACCACCTGGGAAACGCCGAACACCCGCAACCCAAAGGCCGCGGCGCTGGTGCAATACCTGCTGCAGCAGGTGGGCCGGATCGATCGGCGCTACGGCCTGGTGCCTGCACCGGTGCTGCGGGCCCAGGGCTGGCGCTTCCACGGCGACGAACTGGTCGGCACACCGCGGATCGCCACCACCACGGAGGTCTCCGGCTAGGCCGGAGACTTGGCTATGGCCACACCCGCACACCGGGTCAGGGGATTGCAGCTCACCCCGAAGGTCGTGCTGTTGGTGCTGGTGGTGAGCGCCGTGGTCTTCCTCATGATCCAGGCGGTGCAGAGCGCCCAGCTGCGGGCAATGTTCAATCGCGAACTCACCGACCAGCTGGAGCGGCAGGCGCCGGAGGACCGCGCGCTGTTCGATCGCCGGGTGCAACTGCTGCGCCAGTCGGCCAAACTGATCGTGTCGCAAAAGCGTTTCCTCGATTACGTCGGTGACCCGGCCTGGCTCCAGGGTCCGGCGACCCCGCGGGAGGTCTACACGACGCCGCCGTGGCTGCCGCCGACCTCCGTGCTGCGCAGCTTCTACATCGCCCGCCATGCGCTGCTGGTCGACCCGGCCGGGCGAGTGCGGCAGATCTACGACGCGGGGACGCCGGCGGCGGAGCCCAACCTGGCCAAGTCCCTGCTCCACCCGGGCCGGCTGTTGCGCAAGCTCAGCCACAATCAGTCGTACATGACCAGCCTCGGTGGCGTGCCGATGGTGATTGCCGCCGAGCCAGTGAGCGGGGAGGACGGCAGGCCGCTGGCCACCCTGTTGCTGACGGCGCCTATCGACGACGGTTTCCTGCGCGGCGCGGTGGGCCTGTTCCATCAGTCGAGCATCATCGCCCTGATCGACCCCGCCACGGGCAAGGTGGTGGCCAGCAGCCGTGACGACGTGATCCGTGACGGTGCGCGGTTGTCCCGGCTCAAGCGCGACTACCTGATGATCGGCCGCTCCTTCTTCGATTACGGTGCCTCTGATCTCGGCCTGCAGTTCGCCTCCTTCATCCCGCTCTCGCGGCGGGCCGAGATGGTCGAGAAGGAGTTGGCGGCGGACACCAACCAGCGCCTGTTCCTGGGCAGCGCCCTGCTGCTGGCGTTCGCCGGCGTGACCGCCTGGGCGGCGCGCCGGGTGCGGCGGCTGACCCAGCGGGTCGAGGGCTTTGCCGCCAGCGAGCTGGGCTTCCTGCCTGCCGGGCAAGACCACGGTGACGAACTGCATGTGCTGGAGCGGCGCTTCGACCAATTGGCCGAGGAGGTGATGCAGACCCGCGATGCGCTCAGGCGGGAGGCGCAGGAAAAGGTCAACCTCGCGCAGCGCGCGGTGCTGGCCGCCCAGCGTACCCGCGAGGTGAAGTCCCTGCAGGCTCTGACCGAAACCCTCCAGGTGGGGGTGATGCTGGTCGACGCGGGGCGTCCGACCGCCTTTAACCTGGTGATGGAGCATTTCGCCGTGGAATGTGGTGGCGAGGCGCACTTCGGGCTGCCTGCCGACATCGACGAGGTCGAGCGCGAGCTGGTGGACGGGCGGGGGGAGACGCGCGTCTTTCGCATCAGCCGTCATCGGACCATTGGCGAGGAGGCGATCCTGGTGCGCGAGGTCACGGAACAGCGCCGCGCCGAGCGGGAGCGCAACCTGTTCGCCAGCTTTCCCGCCGGCAACCCCAACCCGGTGCTGCGGGTGGACGCGGCGGGCAACATCCAGTACGCCAACGATCCGGCCCAGGCGCTGCTGCGCCTGGCCGGCGCCGAGGGGGCGGCCCGCCTGCCGCCGGAGTGGCAGCAGCGTTTCGAGGAGCTGCTCGCCGGCAGGCTCGTATCGCATGGCGAGGTGATGGTCGGCGAGTTGACCTACTCCTTCGTCGCGGCGCACATCGAGGGATCGGAATTCCTCTACCTCTACGGTTTCGACATCACCGAACAGAAGCGCGGCGAGCGCGAGCGGCAGCTCTCCGCCGCCATCACCGCCAACGTCCTCGACGGCATCATGGTGACCGACGTCGACGGCCATATTGAGATGGTCAATCCGGCCTTCACCACCATCACCGGCTACACCGCCGAGCAGGCGATCGGTTCGACGCCCCGTCTGCTCAAGTCGCGCCGCCACGACGAGGCGTTCTATAACGTGCTGTGGTCGGCCCTGCGCAACAAGGGCGAATGGAGCGGCGAAATCTGGAACCGGCGCAGCAGCGGTGAGGTCTTTCCGAGCCTCACCCGGATCAGCGCGATCCGCGACGAGCGCGGCGCGGTGCGCAGCTATGTCGCGGTCTTTTCCGACATCTCGGACATCAAGGCGCACCAGGAGCGCCTTTCGCACATGGCCTATCACGATGCCTTGACCGGCCTGCCGAACCGGATCCTGCTGGTGGACCGATTGTCGCAGACGGCAGGCCTCGCCGCGCGTGGTGGCGATCGCGCGGCGCTGCTCTACCTGGATCTGGACGGTTTCAAACA
>CAZMMH010000194.1:0-4895 GCA_964567315.1 uncultured Gammaproteobacteria bacterium | reverse complement strand
GAGCGGACCCGCCGCCTGATCATGTCGATCTACAAGAAATTCCACGACGAGCACGACCTGCCGGTGGGCAACCCGAAGATCTTCTCGGTCAGCCGCTTCAGCGGCGAGCTGGCCAAGCTCTACCAGGAGGCCGAGCAGTTCCGCAACAGCCCGGTCACCGCGATCACCGAGCAGAGCTTCGTGGTGAAAAAGTTCTTCATCTCCCTGGTCAGCCACGCGCGCAACCTCTTCTTCAAGGCCTCGCAGCAGGCCGACGCCTGGTTGAAGGAGGTCATGAACCCCTTGGTGACGCAGATCAAGGAGCACAAGAACTCGATGGAGAAGCGCCTCGACACCCTGCGCAAGATCAGCGAATCGCGCGACACGGTGGAGGCCAAGATCCGCGAGCTGCAGGGGACGCGCAGCGAACTCGCCCGTCAGCTCGACCAGCTCAACGCCCTGCGCGCCAGCTTCGACCCGCCGGCCGCCTGAGCCACGCTCAGGCCGGCCCGTACCAGCCGCCCAGGGCCCGCGCCAGGGTCAGCAGGCCGAAGGCGATCACCAGGCCGCCGGCCAGCCGGCGGACCCAGACACGGCGGGCCAGCGTCGCCAGCCGCCCCGCGAACAGCCCCATCAACAGCAGGTTCGGCAGGGTGCCGAGACCGAAGGCGAGCATCAGCAGCGCCCCCTCGGCGGGCCCGCCGGCGGACATCGACCAGACCAGCACGCTGTAGACCAGGCCGCAGGGCAGCCAGCCCCAAAGCAGCCCCAGCAACAGGGCCTGGCGCGGACTGCGTACCGGCATCAGACCGCGGCCGAGGGGCTCCACGCCGCGCCAGAGCCGGCCGCCGGCCCGCTCCAGCCGGTTCAGCCCGTACCACCAGCCGCCCAGGTAGAGTCCCAGGGCCAGCATGAACAGGCCGGCGGCAAACTGCAGCACCAGCTGGGCGTGGTGCACCGTGGTCAGCCGCGCCGCCGCCAGGCCGACCCCGCCGAGCGCGGCCCCCGCCACCGTGTAGCTGAAGATCCGCCCCAGGTTGTAGAGCAGAACGTAGGGCAGCAGCCGCTTCGAGGCCTCCCCCTGCAGGCCGAAGCCGAGGGCGCCGACGATGCCGCCGCACATGCCGACACAATGCACCCCGCCGAGCAGACCGACGACGAAGGCGGCGAAATAGCTGGGATCGAGGGGCATGGCGGACAACGGGAGGCGGAAAACGGAGACTCAGCTTACTGACCCGCCGGCCACGGAACAACCGTCCGCCTTGAACCGCGGGCCACTGTGGCCTTAGCTGTACGCTGGAGGCCGCACGTGGGACGCGGCCCCTGGAGGAGACAGCATGCCCAGCGACACACAAACGCTATCAGGTCACCGCGACGCGCTCCTGGTGGTCGACAGCCAGCGCGATTTCCTGCCCGGAGGCGCCCTGGGGATGCCCCACGGCGATGAGGTGGTGCCGGTCCTCAACCGCTACATCGGCCACTTCGCCGCCGCCGGCCGCCCGATCATCGCCACCCGTGGCTGGCACCCGCCGGACCACTGCTCGTTCCAGGCTCAGGGCGGGCCGTGGCCGCCCCACTGCATCGCCGACAGCGAGGGCGCCGCCTTTGCCCCGGAGCTCGCCCTGCCCGACGGCACCTTGGTGATATCCAAGGGCACCAACCCCGGCCGCGAGGGCTATTCCGGCTTCGAGGGCACCGGCCTGGAGCACGAACTGCACCGCCTCGACGTGGAGCACCTGTTCATCGGCGGCCTGACCGCCGACTACTGCGTGCTCGAGACGGTCAAAGACGCCCTGCTGCTCGGCTTCGATGTCTTCCTGCTCACCGACGCGATCCGCGCCGTCGACGTCGAGCCGGCCGACGGCCAGCGCGCAATCGAACAGATGCTCGGCCTCGGCGCCCACGCCCTGACCCTGGAGGAACTCGGCGCTTGAACCCCCTCTCCAGCCCCCCTGCTCACCCCCCTCTGCCAGCTCACCATGCTGGCAGGCCATTCCGAACAGGGGATGCACGAGACACCGCGGTGTTCGAGTTCCACGCCCGCAGGAATGACGGCCATGCGGGCCACTGCAAAGGGATGCGGAGACCACCGAAGACACTGAAGACACCGAAAAGGTGGACTGTGGGTGCACATATGGTCGGTACCCCGGGGAGTTTTGTGGCACAAAGGAAGGAGGAGCCCGATGTCTAGGGAAAGAGTGTTTGCGCTGATCTTTGTGGTACTGGCCTGGCTGCCGTCGGCAGGGTGGGCCTATGTCCAGGCGGACGGCTACCTGATCGCCGAGGCGCCCTGCCCGGCGCTGCAGTCGATCAAGAAGGGCACCAACCCGGGTGACGTGGCCCTCACGGTGGACATGGCCTACCCGGTGCTGGGCAAGAACAGGCCCGACGCCAGCCACTGGCACGTGCGCGTCAAGGGCGCCAGCCCCCAGGAGCGCTGGGTCGCGGTGAGCTGCGGGATCCACGTGGTCGTGGCCGGAAGCGACGGCGGCAACGCGGGCGCGAGCCCCGCGGCACCATCGCCCACCGGAGGGATGGCGGCGAGTGGTGAGCCGGAATATCTCCTGGCCCTGAGCTGGCAGCCGGCCTTCTGCCAGACGCACCAGAGCAAGAACGAGTGCCGGACCCAGACGATAGGCCGCTACGATGCGGCCAACCTGACCCTGCACGGCCTGTGGCCACAGCCGCGGGGCCGGGAGTATTGCGACGTCAGCGCCCGGGACAAGGCCCTGGACCGCAGCGGCGCCTGGGATCAGCTACCCCCCCTGAACCTGCCCGACGCCACCTACCTCAAGCTGCTGCAGCGCATGCCCGGCGTGGCCTCCCAACTCCAGCGCCACGAGTGGACCAAGCACGGCACCTGTTTCGGCACCACGCCGGAGGTCTACTTCAAGGACGCCATGGCCCTGCAGGAACAGATCAACACCTCGCCGGTACGCGAGCTGTTCGTCACCAACGTGGGCGACAGCCTGAGCGCCTCCGAGGTCCGCACCCGCTTCGACCAGGCCTTCGGCACCGGTGCCGGAAACAAGGTAAACATGCGCTGCACCGGCAACCTGATCACCGAGCTGTGGATCAACCTGAGGGGCAAAATCAAGGCGGATACGCCCCTGGCGAGCCTGCTCAAGGATGCGCCGAATGCGCAGGTCGGGTGCCACGAAGGCATGGTGGATCGGGTGGGGTTCTAGCAGGCTGTTGAAATTCGCCCCGTCAGCAGGATCATAGCGAAAACGCCGAACGCCCGATCCTCGAAGACACGTGCGCGTAGCGCACTCCACAACTATTCACTATCAACTGCCAACTATCAACTGTCTTCAGGTGGTTAGCCTCCGATAGATATCGGAGACTTTATAGGGCAACCGCGCCACCTCATCGACAACCGTGTAGGCCGCCGGCCCATACAGGTGCGGCAGGTAATCCCGCGCCTGCTCGTCGATGGTGATGCAGTAGGGATGCACGCCGGCGCGGCGGGCCTCCACCAGGGCGCGGCGGGTGTCCTCGATGCCGTATTCGCCGCGGTAGGTGTCGTAGTCGTCGGGCTTGCCGTCGGACAGCGTCACCAGCAGCCGGGTGCGGGCGCCGGTGTCGTTGAGCACGCGGGTGAGGTGGCGGATGGCGAAGCCCATGCGGGTGTAGTCCTGGGGCCGGATGCCGCTGATCCGCGCCTGGACCCCGGGGCCGTAGGGCTCGTCGAAGGTCTTCACCCGGTAGAGCTCGCAGCGCTTGCGGGTGATGCCGGAGAAACCGTAAATGGCGTAGCGGTCGCCCAGGGTTTCCAGGGCCTCGGCCAGCAGCACCAGGGCCTCGCGCTCGGCGTCGTTGATCCAGCCGCGGGTGGAGCCGCTCATTTCGACCATGAACACCACTGCGATGTTGCGCTCGCGGCGGTGCTGGCGGGTGAACAGGCGCTCCGACATCTCGCGCCCGTCGCGGGCGTCGGCCAGGGCCTCGACCAGGGCCTCCAGGTCGATGCCGTCGCCGTCCACCTGGCCCTTGAGGGTGCGCTCCTCGTCGCGCATCGCCTCGAAGGTCTTGCGCAGGTGCTTCACCAGGCCGCCGTACTTGTGCAGGGTGCGCGCGGCGAAGCCGTCCTCCACCGGCGCCACCTCCTTCTCGCGCATCACGCACCAGTTCTTGCGGTAGTGTTCGCGGCGGAAGTCCCACTCCGGGTAGAGCTCGGCGCCCTCCTCGTGGTAGGTGCCCTGCCAGACCTCGTCCGGGTCGAGCCGCTTCTCCTCCAGCAGGCTCGGGTCGTACTCGCCGGGCCCGGCGGGGGTCAGGTACTCGTCGGGGATTTCGCCGAAGTCGACCACGATCGAGCTCATCAGGCCGCGCACATCGTCCGGCGGCGCCACCGGCTGCTCGTCCAGCAGCAGTTCCAGGCGGAAGCCCTCCGGCTGGGCCGGGTCCTCGATCCGCCGGGTGCCGAAGCGCTCGGCCGGCTCGCGGCCGTCGCGCCGCGCCTCCTTCAGCTCCTCGCGCATGCGCGCCAGGGCGGTGCGGAAGCGGGCCTCCTCCCGCGCGACCCGCGCCGCCATGCAGGCGGCCACCGCCGCGGGGTCGAGGCCGGCCTGGTAGCAGACCGCCTCCGGTACCGCCCCGGGATAGACCGCCGCCAGCAGTTGCAGGCTGTCGTCGACCGTCGCCTCGCGCCGGCGCAGCTGCGCCGCGTGCGCTTCCCAGCCCGGCGGCACGTCGGCCTCGCCCAGGGCCGCCTTGAGCCCCTGCATGGCCCGGTACAGTCCGGGCAGTTCCTGCGCCAGGACACTCTCCAGGCGCAGGGTCTCCAGGGCCTGGAAGTGGCCGAGGGCCTTGGCCGGATCGCCGAAGCCGGCCAGGGCCTCGCCCAGTGGCCGGCGGAAGGTGCCGAAGCGGACCTGGGCCCAGAGCATGGCCGCGGTCGCCTTGTAGAGGGC
>CAZMMH010000193.1:0-4909 GCA_964567315.1 uncultured Gammaproteobacteria bacterium | reverse complement strand
GTCCATCAGCAGGATGCGCGGCTGGTTGGCCAGCGCCCGGGCGATGGCCACCCGCTGCTTCATGCCGCCGGAGAGCTGGTGCGGATAGCTGTCGGCAAACTTAGTCAGGCCTACCAGGTCGATCCACTGCATCGCCTCCTCGAGTTCGAAGCCCTTCCTGGCGATCTTCAGGCCGAACATCACGTTCTGCTTCACCGTCAGCCAGGGGAACAGGGTGTAGCCCTGGAACACCATGCCGCGGTCGGGGCCCGGGCCGCTGACCGGCTTGCCGTCGAGCAGCACCTGGCCGCTGCTCTTGCTCTCCAGGCCGGCCAGGGTACGGATCAGGGTCGATTTGCCGCAGCCCGAGGGACCGATGACGCAGACGAACTCACGCCTGTGGGTCTTGAAGTTGATGTCGCGCAGGGCGGTGACCGGCCCCTGGGGCGAGTCGAACTCCTTGGTCAGGCCCTGGACCTCCAGGATCACCGGGCGCTGCTTCAGGCGCTCGAAGCGTGCACTCACCTCCGGGGCCTGATCGAGATAGCTGGGCAGTTCGATGTGGGTCATGGTCGTCTCGCGGCTAGGGGGCTGGGCGCTCAGGCCTGCGCGCTGCGCTGCCAGGGGAAGATGCGGCGTCCCAGCCAGGCGAGGAACAGATCGGTGCTGAGGCCGATGATGCCGATGATGATGATCGCGGCGTAGACGTTGGCGAAGTTCTTGTAGCGCGCCTGCTGGGTGATGAACCAGGTGATGCCGGAACTGGCGCCGATCATTTCCGCCACGATCATGTAGGTCCAGGCCCAGCCGAGGAGGATGCGCATGTCCTTGTAGAGGTCGGTGATGATCCCGGGCACCACCACTTTGAACAGCAGGTTCAGGCGCCGTGCGCCGAGGGTCATGGCCGCCTCGAGCAGGGATGGATCGAGCTTGCGCGTGGTGTTGGCCACCACCAGTACCTGCTGGAAGAAGGTGCCGATGAAGATGATGGCGATCTTGGGCCCGGAATAGATACCGAGCACGGCCACCGCCAGGGCGCCGAAGGCGGGCGCCGGCAGGTAGCGGAAGAATTCGATGAACGGCTCCGTGGTACGCGAGACCAGGTCATAGGTCCCGGCCAGGATGCCCAGGGGCACGCCGATCAGGGAGGAGATGAAAAAGCCCCAAAAGATCACGTTGATGGAGTCGCCGAGGCTCTGGTGCAGCCACTTCTCGTCGCGCCGCTGGGGTTCGGTGGTGAAGGCGGTGACCATCGCCTCGGCCACCTTGTGTGGCGCCGGCAGGTAGATCGGGTTGGCGGGCACGCCCTGGGGCAGGGCCTTGCCGGCCGCCTCGGCCTTGGCCGCCTCGCGCTCGAACACCTCGCGCTTGACCAGCATGCCGTCGGAGAAATAGGAGACCGCGCCCGGCTGGGTGACCTCCACCATCGGGTGCCAGATGAAGGGCACGTAACTGACCAGACACCAGACCGCCAGCGGAATCGCGAAACTCATCACCGCGAGGAAGGTGCGTCGTCGCGGCGACAGCTCCTTGCGCACGGCAAACCATTGGCTTTGGGACATCGTTTCGGCTCCGCAGGCTGGGTCTGGTGTCCGTCAGGGGCTTGCTTACATCGCGTCGGTCAGCGAGGGGTCGATGTAGCTGTCGACGTCCTGAGACTGCTTGTAGACCTTGTTGTCGACGTTGAACTTGTCGACGATCATCGAGGAGCCGTAGATCGAGGCGAAGCCCTTGCCCTTCTTGAAGTGCTGCTTGGCCTCGGCCAGGGTCAGGATCTTGGTGCCTTTATAGAAGGACTCGTACTCCGCCGGGGTCACGCCCACCCGCGAGGCCATGATCTTGATCGCGTCGGCGTGGGTCTTGGGGTCATGGATGTAGTTGACCACCCGGTACCAGACCTTGAGCACCTTGGCCCACTCGGCGCGGTGCTGAGCCAGGCTCTGGGGCGACACGGCCAGCACGTCGTAGATCAGACCGGGCTCGTCGGCGCTGGTGTAGATCGGCTTGGAGCCGGGCAGCAGCTTGAGGGCCATGCCCGAGTTGGGCTGCCAGGCGGCGATGGCGTCGACGTCGCCGGAGGCCAGCACCTGGGGCGTTTCGTTGGTCGGCACGTTGACCAGGGTGACGTCCTTCTCGCTCATGCCGGCCTTCTTCAGGCCGTTGAGCAGCAGCAGGTGGTCGACGAAGCCGATTTCGACGCCGACCTTCTTGCCCTTGAGGTCCTTGAGGGAGGCGATGCCGGGCTTGCCGACGACCATGTCGTTGCCGTTGCTGTAGTCGTTGATGATGATCATCACGCTCTTGGCACCGGTGGCACCGGTGACCAGGGCGTCGCCGTTGGTCATGGTCACCGCGTCGAGCTTGCCGGCGGCGAAGGCATCCATTGAGGCGACGTAGTCGAACCAGTCGAACTTGACGTCGACCCCGGCCTGCTTGAACCAGTTCTTCTGGATCGCCACCTCCCAGGCCACCCAGCCGGGCCAGTCGCTGTAACCGATGCGGAGCGGCTCGGCGAGCGCCTGGGCCGACATCCCCAACATGGCGGCGCCGATCACGGCGCCGAAGAGCTTGCGGACAGTGTTTTTCATGGAGGATCCTCGCGGTGTTACGAAAAGTTTGTTTCGTATTACTGAAGTAGCAACGGCCGTGCCATTTCCGGCGAAAGCGGGTAACCGGCGCGAATTCAGTGGGTTGGAATCGGCGACAGGCTCAGACGGGGTTGCGGTGGGCCGCCATGCCGCACCAGCGGGGTGCGGCCGCCGGTGCAGGCGTGCCCATATGGGGCGGCCTCAGGTGCCGGCGAGGAAACAGGTGAAATGGGCCCGTTCCGCCTCGGCCATCCAGCGGTTGACCTCCCACAGATCGGCCGCCGGCTCGCCGCTGAAGGGACGCGCCTGCAGGTAGCCGTCGGGGCCGAACTCCGGGGTCATGGTGGTGAGCGGCCAGCCGCGGGCGCGTTGGGCACGCCAGATGGTCTGCCACCAGCGCTGGTGGGCGGCCAGAGCCCCGGCGTACTCCGGCGCCGCCGGGTGCGGCACCTGAGGCCCCTGGTCGTAGCCGACCCGTGCGTGCACATGGCGTACCCTTGGCGCCAGGGCTTCGATCAGCTCCGACTCACTGTCCAGCAGCCGTTCACAGACCACGCACCAGTGGCTGAAGTCGGCGGTCAGCTCCAGCTCCGGCAGGGCCTCCACCAGGCGCAGGGTGGTCCAGGGGTTGAACAGGGAACGGCTGCGGTGGGTTTCGAAACTGACGGGCAGGCCATGGGCGGCGGCCAGCTCCAGCGCCTCGGCGAAGAAGCGCCGGCTCTCCTCCTCGGGCCAGGCGTCGCAGCCGGCGATACAGGTGACCAGTAGCGGCCCCAGTTCGACACTGCGGCGCAGCCCCGCGTCGAGGCTCGCCAGGTGTTCCTCCGGCGTCGCGTGACGCTCGGGCACGTAACCGCCGGCGGTGGTGATCTCGGCGATAAAGCCCAACCCGTGGTTGGCCAGGGCAGCACCCAGGGCCTCGCGTGCCGCAGGCGCCGCGGGCACCTGACCCTCCAGACCGTGAAAGCCCGCCTCGGCGGCCTCGACCGCGGCGCGGGCATAGGTGCCGTCCAGACCCCACAGGGTCCGGTAAAGGCGGAGCTCCAGGGAACTGTCGCTCTGGGGCATGCTGCTCCTCGATGGTGGTTTGCCATCTACCTGAGAGCAAGCCGCGTGCCACGTGCGCGGCTGGCGGCAGACACGACGCGGGACAAGAAAGAGCGGGGATCCGGGGCCACCGCAGGCAGGCGATGACCGATGGGGACGCACCACGATGCGCCACGGGCCATGGGACGGGCCCGCCGGGGGTGCAAAGGCGGGGTCAACGAAAAAGGGCTGCCGAGGCAGCCCTTTTCCGCGAACGACGAAGGTCGTCGTCGCCTACTTGGCGGCCTTGACCATGTAGTCGACCGCGGCCTCCACCTGGGCATCGCTCAGGCTGGCATTGCCCCCGCGGGGCGGCATCGGAATGCTGGCCTTGCCATGGAAGCCGTGCAGCGCGTGCTGGTGCAGCACATCGATACCCTGGGCGATACGCGGGGCCCAGTCGGCCTTGTTGCCGAACTTCGGCGCGCCGCCGACGCCAGCGGTATGGCACGCATGGCAGGTGGTGTCGAACACGGCCTTGCCATCCACCGGCCCGGAGGCGGCAGCCGGCGCCGCGGCGGCGGCAACCATCGGCTTGCCGGTGTTCACCTCGCCGACCGGCTTGATCCGCTCGGCGACGGTGGTCTCGCCGCTGGTGGCCGCGGCGGCGGTCACCGTGGAGACGGAGGCGATCGCCCCCTGCACACCGCTGTTGATCAAATAGATCACCAAAACGACCGCGCCAAAAACAATGACGCTCGTACCGAAATGTCTGCTCTCGTTCACGCTGGGACTCCCTGGCCTGACTTGGGGGTTAGGAAAATTTGAGACAGGAGATTATACCGGCACCCCCGGGGCACATGGAACCGCCTTTTCCCGGCGCGTCAGCCCTTGCCAGCCTGCTGGGTGGTGGTGGCAGTCGTGGCGGCGGAGGCGTGGCCCACCGAACCATAGAGATGCTGCATGGCGGTGTTGGCGCCGAAGATCACGCCGGCCACCACGAGGATGACGAACACGCTCAGACCGAAATACTTTCTCTCTTTCATGCTTAAACTCCCTGGCAACGGTGGAGAGATATGGACGGAAAGCCGTGGACCACACCCGCTGGCCGCCCCAAGGGACACAGCTGAACGATGGACGCGGACCGCACGAATGGGTATCCTTCGCTGTCCGTGGACATCGCCCGGCGCAGGCGCAGCACCACAGCTGCGAGTTTCGCCCCAAACAGGTAAAGGTGATGTCACCGGACCATCAGTAACACGCAAAGCGCCCGTAGCTCAGCTGGATAGAGCGCTGCCCTCCGGAGGCAGAGGTCA
>CAZMMH010000192.1:0-4969 GCA_964567315.1 uncultured Gammaproteobacteria bacterium | reverse complement strand
GCCGCCAGCTCCAGCTCGCGGCGGGTCTTCTCCTGCTCCACCAGGGCCTGGGACATGCGCGCGTTGATCAGGGCCATGGCCGCCGAGGTGGCCAGGGTCTGCAGCATCATCAGGTCGGCCTCGGAGAACAGGCTGTCCTGGCTGCGCTTGTTGACCAGCTCGATGGCGCCCAGGTGGCTCTCCTTGACGCTCATCGGCGCGCAGAGGATCGAGCGGGTGGTGAAGCCGGTGGCCTCGTCCACGGACTGCTGGAAATTGGGATCCTCGCGCACGTCGCGCACGATCACCCCCTCGTTGCGGGTGACGCTGCGGCCGACGATGCCCTGGTCCGAATTCAAGGTGATGCCGCGGATGTCCACCGGACCGACGCTGGCGCGGCAGACCAGCTTGCGCCCCTCGTCCTCCAGCAGGAACAGCGCCCCGCCCTCGGCGTTGACGTACTGGCTGATCAGCTGCAGGGCGGTCTGGATGGTCTCCTGGATGTCGAGCGAGGCGGCGAAATGCTGGCTCATCACCGACAGCAGCTCGAGATGTCCCGAGAATTGCGCCGGCAGACCGGCGTTCTGCGCGCCGTTTGGAGAGTCCATGCGTATCCCGTATCCGGTGTCGTTATTTCCCCGCGCGGGCCCCGAACCCGCGCCGGTGCTGTCACTCTACCCCAGCGCGGAAGCGCTGAACAGGCAGCCGGCCCTGGCTCAACGGGCCGGCAAAGGAATATGCCGAACCAGGGCGCCCGGGCCGGCGAAAAAGCAGCGAATGCCGCCGCAACAGCGGAGGGACAGCCACCAGACGCACAGGGCCCATTTGTTGGCGAGCACTGCCCGGCAAGGCGAGCAGTGGCGCTCGGTCCGCGTTCCGCCGCGCACAGCGGCCGGGCGTGCCGACGACGGCCGGTTGTGCCACCCCATGACCCAGCCGAACACCCGGCCGACGAGGCCCGAAGGCCGACCCGCCGGTCCAAATCCCCTGTGCATGCTCCATCCCTGGCATCAAGGCGTGAGACTCGATGCATCACGCGGCAAGAACGGACCCCGGCAAGCCGGCCGGCGAACCATTGGATGGCGCGGCGGCTCGATCTTGCCGGGTCCATTACGAAGGCGTCCGGCTCACGCGAAGTGCGCCTGGCCGCAGGGCATCACCACTACAGGCCATGCCCCTGCAGGCGGCCGATGCACTCCGCCTCGGCACCGGGTGGCACCACCAGCCACACCTGGCGCGGCCAGGGGCCGACGTGCTCCTGCAGGACCTCGGCCAGCAGTTCGAGAAAGCGTTCCAGAGTGAGGCGGCCATGGCGGGTGCCGAGGAGCGGCAGGGCCACACGGTTCAGGCGCAGTTCCGCCGCCTCGTGCAGCACCGCGACCAGGGCGTTGTAGATCCAGGGTTCGCGCCAGGTCGGTTCGCGATCGAGATCGTGGACCACCGCAAGCAGGCGCACCGGCCGGCCAGGCCGGACCAGGACCTGCCCAGGGAGCACGCGCGGTGCCTCGACCATGCGTTTGACCAAACGGGTGGCCGATTCATCGGAGGGGCGGAAGGGGTGGTAGTCGCCCAGCACCAGGCTGGTGTCCTCCTCCACCACCTCGGCATCGGGAATGAACGGCGCCAGCCGCTCGGGCGCAGCGCACAGGGTCAGCTGACCTACCGGAAGGCTGTAATCGGGGCGCTGCCAGGCGAGATGCAGTGAGGCCATGGCACGACCTCAAAGGGGTTGCCGGGGGCGACGGTCCAACGGGCGGGGCATGGCGAGAGCTCCTCCACGGATGGATAGACGGGCGTACGACTCAGTATAGGGCACCTGCGAACGGCACCAGCGGGAGCGACGTCGCGATTTCAGCGTCCGTACAGATCGACCAGCCGCGCCAGTCGCTCCGCCAACCCTTCCGGGAACTGGGACCAGTCGAAACGCCAGCTCCAGTTGCCGTCGCTGGTGCCCGGGGTGTTCATGCGGTGCTCGCCGCCCAGCTCCAAGGCGTCCTGCAGCGGGATCATCGCCAGCCGTGCCACCGAGGCGTAGGCGGAACGGATCAGCGGCCAGGGCATCGGCTCATGGGGGCCGCCGAGGAATTCGAGTACGTGACCCTGCAGCCCGGGGTGGATCTGGTGAAACCACCCCACAGTGGTGTCGTTGTCGTGGGTGCCGGTGTAGACCACGCTGTTGACCGGGTAGTTGTGCGGCAGGTAGGGGTTGGTCGAGCCGCTGTCGAAGGCGAACTGGAGGATCTTCATCCCCGGCAGGCTGAAGTCATCGCGCAGCGCCTCCACCTCCGGGGTGATGATGCCGAGGTCCTCGGCCACCACCGGCAGCGGGTCGAACTCGTCGCGCAGCAGTTCGAACAGCCGCTCGCCCGGCGCCTTGACCCAGCGCCCGTTCATGGCCGTCTCTTCGTGGGCCGGCACCTCCCAGTAGGCCTCAAAGCCGCGGAAGTGGTCGATCCGCACCAGGTCGTAGAGGGTCAGTTGGTGCTCCATGCGCCGCAGCCACCAGGCGAAGCCGTCCTCCTCCATGAATTCCCAGTCGTAGTGGGGGTTGCCCCAGCGCTGACCGGTGGCGGAGAAGTAGTCCGGCGGCACCCCGGCGACCACGCTCGGCCAACCCGTGTCGTCCAGCAGAAAGCATTCGCGGCGGGCCCAGACGTCGGCGCTGTCGTGGGCGACGAAGATCGGCAGGTCGCCGAACATGCCGACGGCGCGCTGGTTGGCATAGTGCTTGAGCTCCTCCCACTGGCGGTGGAAAACGAACTGCTCGAAGCGGATCAGGGCCAGGGCCTCGGCGTGATCCTCGCGGACCGCGGCGAGGGCCTTGCTTTTGCGGTTGCGCAGCGCCGCCGGCCACTGCGGCCACGGCCGGCCCTCATGGGCGGACTTGATCACCCGGAACAGGGCGTAGTCCTCCAGCCAGTCGGCCTGGGCCGCGGTGAAGGCCTCGTACTCGGCCCATACGCCGGCATCGATGCCGCCGGAGGTGAAGGCGGCGTGGACCTGGCCCAGCAGTTCCGTCTTGCTCACCTTGCCGGGTCGGATCTGGCTGCCGTCGAGCCAGCCCCATTCGGCCAGCCGCTCGACGCTGATCAGTTCCGGGTTGCCGGCGTAGGCCGACAGGGCCTGGTAGGGCGAGCCGTCATCGTGGGTCGGCCCCAGCGGCAGCAGCTGCCAGACCCGTTGCCCGGCGGCGGCGAGGAAGTCGACAAAGCGGTAGGCCTCGGCGCCGAGGTCGCCGCAGGACCAGGGCCCCGGCAGGGAGGTGGGATGAAGCAGGATACCGGCTTGGCGCCCCTGCAGTGGACTGTGGGCGAGAGGATCGTGGTGGTCGGTCATGATTCGTCCCGGCCGCGGCGCATGACGCCGCCGGCCTCGGCGTGGGCGGCACCGCCGTGGGAGATGATCTGGCTGAGCTGATCCGGGGGATCCTCGCCCAGCAGCCGGTAGAGCTCGGCCAGCTGCAGGCGGAACAGGCGGTCGAAGTCGCGCACCGAGGCGGACGGGTTGTAGTCGCCGAACCACCAGAACCAGTCCGAGCCCTCGCAGATGGCCAGCTGATGCTCCGCCGCCTCGCGCTGTTCGGGACTCAGGCGGCCGCTGGCCACCGCCGCGTCGAAGGCCCGCTTGGCCCCGCCGAGCAGATCCCAGGCGCGGTTCTTGTCGGCGTCACCGATCCAGGTGGAGAAGCTGCCGTAGACCCAGCTGCCGGCCACCATCTCCTTCAGCGGGGTCGGCGTCAGGCCGGCGTCCAGGCATTCGCCGAAAGTGGTCAGTTGCAGCCGCGGGTGCTCCGCCAGCCGCCGGTAGAGGGCGCTGAGGAAGTAGTAGCCGTTTTCCGGGAAGTATTCCCAGGCATTCTCGCCGTCGAGGATGATCGAAACCACGCGATTGGGCTCGTCGCCGCAGGCCTCGGCGATGTTCTCCAGGTGGTGCACCAGGTTGTTCACCGCATCGTCGCCATGCCAAGTGGCATAGGTGAAGCCTATCAGGTCGGAGAGGCCGTCGTCACGGAAGAAGCAGGCCAGGCCCTCGGCCCCCTCCAGGCTGTAGGGGCGGTGGATGCAGGCCTCATCCTCCGTGCCGGAACGCTGCAGGCTGTTGTGCAGCACGCTGCCGCCGCTGGCGACCCAGCCGAAACCGCTCTCGGCGAGCACTTTGAGAGTGGTGGCACTCACACCGCCTTCCGACGGCCAGCAGCCCCGCGGGACGAAGCCGAAACGCTCCTCAAAGACGTAGAGCCCCTCGCGGATGTGCCAGCGGACCCGCTCCTCGCCGCCCGGGTAGTCCGCGATCAGCGGCATCGGCGCATCGGGCAGGGCCTCGTGGGCCGACTTGAGCTCCAGCAGCAGGGGCACGATGGGGTGGGCGTAGGGGGTGACCGAGAGCTCCACCTGGCCCTTCTCGGCCAGGGCCCGGTAACGGCCGATGACCCCGCCGAGCAGCTCACCGATCACCTCCAGCAGCTGGCGCCGCTCGTGCTGGCTGTAGCCGCTGCCCTTCTCGATCAGCGCCTGGACCCGCGTGTCCTCGCGGCGCACGGTCTCGCCGAGCCAGGCCAGGTGGTACCAGACCAGCAGGTCGATCAGGTACTGCTGGCCCAGGTAGCGGGTCAGCTGCGGGGTGTGTTCCAGGGAGGTGGCGATCTCCGCCAGCAGGCGGTAGGGCTCGAAGCGGTCGATCATGCGCTCGCGGTTGGCCCGCAGGCAGGCGTGGATCAGACCGAGGCGCTGCTCCTCACTGGACGGCAGCACGGCGGTGGCCAGCGCCGCCAGCAGCGGGTCGTGCAGGGGGGCGCCCTCGTCCAGGTGGGCACGCACCTGGCGGGCATAGTCGTCGATCTGCTCCAGCAGGGTCGGGGCGAAATTGATCACCGCCCGCGCCCCCGGCGTGGCCTCGATCATCGCCGCCATGTCGACGTAGTCTTTGGTGGCGTGCAGGTAGGTCCAGGGCAGTTGGTACTGGCCGCTCTCACGGTCCAGGTAGTGCGGCT
>CAZMMH010000191.1:0-4998 GCA_964567315.1 uncultured Gammaproteobacteria bacterium | reverse complement strand
CGACGATCAGCGCCGGGGTGATGATGGCGAAGGTCATCTGGAAGGTCATGAACACGGTCTCGGGGATCGTGCCGCTGAGGCTGTCGACATGGACGCCGGAGAGGAAGGCCTTGCTCAGGCTGCCCATCCACTGGTTCATGCTGCCGCCGTCGGTGAAGGCGATGCTGTAGCCGCCCACCATCCACAGCACGCTAACCAGCGAGGTGATGGCGAAACACTGCATCATTACGGAAAGCACGTTCTTGGCGCGGACCATGCCGCCGTAGAACATGGCCAGACCGGGGATGGTCATCAGCAGAACCAGGGCGGTGGCGGTAAGCATCCAGGCGGTGTCACCCGCGCTGAGCTTCGGCGCCTCGTCGGCCATGGCCAGGGCGGGCAGCGCAAAGGCACTCGCGGCCACCGCACCCTGCATCAGTCGTTTTTTGATTTGCATCGGGGTTCCTCCAGGGATTAACGGATTACAGGGCGTCCGGACCGGTCTCACCGGTGCGGATGCGAATGGCCTGGGCGAGTTCGGAGATGAAGATCTTGCCGTCGCCGATCTTGCCGGTGTTGGCGGCCTTGCGGATCGCCTCGATGACCTGGTCGACCATGTCGGCCTTGACGGCGACCTCGACCTTCACCTTGGGCAGAAAGTCGACCACATACTCCGCTCCGCGGTAGAGCTCGGTGTGGCCCTTCTGGCGGCCAAAGCCTTTCACCTCCGTGACCGTGACGCCTGCCACCCCGATCTCGGAGAGGGCTTCACGAACGTCGTCAAGCTTGAACGGCTTGACGATGGCTGTAACGAGTTTCATTGAGTGTTCCTCCTCCAGGTCAAAAAACGAGGCGACCGCCCCACGACGATACGCCCAACGTGCTCCACGCCAGCCTATGCAGCGTCTGTGCCACCCATGTTTTGCCCGTGTAAACATGAAGTTATGACGTCGCCGTGAAAACACCGACGCACCAGATCGGACGAGTCGGGCAACAGACGCACCAAATGGGGGCGCCGGGGCAGAAGCGCCGGCGTGGACAAATCGGCTACAATCGGGCCACTGGACCCAGGCGGAGAAGGCCGTGATCGATCCGAAGATTCTGGACGAGTTGTCGCGCCGCGTGGCGGGAGCGATCCCGCCCGGGCTGCATGAGCTGCAGCACGACTTCGAGAAGAACCTGCGTGCGGCCCTGGCCGGGGCCATCAACCGCCTCGACCTGGTCAGCCGCGAGGAGTTCGAGGTGCAGCGGGGCGTGCTGATGCGCAGCCGCGCCCGGTTGGAGGAGCTCGAAAGGAAGGTGGCGGAACTGGAGACCCAACTCGCCGCCAAGCCCGAGGGCAAGTAGCAGTCCACCGGCCCGCCAGGAAGGCGGCCGCAACGGAAGGGAGTCCATGTCGCTCGCCATTGTCCACAGCCGTGCGGCCCACGGCGTCGAGGCCCCCGAGGTCACTGTCGAGGTCCACCTCTCCAACGGCCTGCCCAGCCTCTCCATCGTCGGCCTGCCGGAGGCCGCAGTGAAGGAGAGCAAGGACCGCGTCCGCGGCGCCCTGCTCACCAGCCACTACGAATTCCCTGCGCGGCGCATCACCATCAACCTGGCCCCGGCCGACCTGCCCAAGGAGGGGGGCCGCTTCGACCTGCCCATCGCCCTCGGTATTCTCGCCGCCTCCGGGCAATTGCCGGCGGAGGCGCTGGCGCAGTACGAGTTCATCGGCGAACTGGCGCTCTCGGGCGGCCTGCGGCCGGTGCAGGGGGTATTGCCGGCGGCCCTGGCCGCGGCGGGGGCCGGACGCGCCCTGGTGACGCCGGCGGACAACGCCGCCGAGGCGGCCCTGGTGAGCGGCGCCGAGGTGCGCGGGGCGGAGCACCTCCTAGAGGTGGCCCGCCACTTGGCCGGTGAGGGCGAGTTGAACCGCGGCGAATTCACCCCGACCGGAAATCCGGCAACGGTGCCCGACCTGAACGAGGTGAAGGGACAGTATCAGGCCAAGCGGGCCCTGGAGGTGGCGGCGGCGGGCGGCCATTCGCTGCTCTTCTTCGGCCCGCCCGGTACCGGCAAGACCATGCTCGCCTCCCGCCTGCCGGGCATCCTACCGCCCATGAGCGAGGCGGAGGCACTGGAGGCGGCCGCGGTCGCCTCCATCTGCGGCCTCGGCTTCGACCCGGGGCGTTGGCGGCAACGCCCATTCCGCGCCCCGCATCACACCGCCTCGGCGGTGGCCCTGGTCGGCGGCGGCAGCCAGCCGCGCCCGGGCGAGATCTCCCTGGCCCATCACGGGGTGCTGTTTCTCGATGAGCTGCCGGAATTCGACCGCAAGGTGCTGGAGGTGCTGCGCGAACCGCTGGAGTCAGGCCAGATCACGGTCTCGCGCGCCGCCCGCCAGGCCGAGTTTCCGGCGCGCTTCCAACTGGTGGCGGCGATGAACCCCTGCCCCTGCGGTTACCTGGGCCACCCGGGCGGCCGCTGCCGCTGCACCGTTGAACAGATCCAGCGCTACCGGGCGCGCATCTCCGGCCCGCTGATGGACCGCATCGACATGCATGTGGAGGTGCCGGCGCTGCCGCGCGCCCTGCTCTCGAAGACGGATACTGGCGCCGAAAGCAGCGCCGAGGTTCGGGCACGGGTCACGCGGGCACGCGAACGCCAGTTGGCGCGTGCGGGCCGCGCCAACGTCCTGCTGGCGGGAAAGGCGCTGGAGGCCCACTGCGGAGCCCGGGCGAACGCCCGCGAACTGCTGGACGATGCGATCGCCCGTCTCGGCCTTTCCGCCCGCGCCTATCACCGCATCCTGCGGGTCGCCCGGACCATCGCCGACCTGGATGGGGCCGGCGAGATCGACACACGCCACGTCAGCGAGGCCGTCGGCTACCGGCGCCTGGACCGTCAGACACCGGCGTGACAGGAGCACGGCCCACGGGACCCTGGCGCCGCCGCTGGTGGAATCGAGGGGGAAAGAGAGGCTGCCGGCGGGAGCCGCTGACCGGAGGGCACGGAAACTGACCGGGCCCACACGGGTGGCGTGGGCCCGGCGTATCAGCGAATCCTTATGGGACTTCCGAGCTTAGGGGCTCGTGGTGGCCGCCGAGGGTATCGTCGGCGAGGCCCGAGTGGCCTTCATGGCCGTGGCCGTGGGGGGTATCACCCTGGACGGAACGCTCCGCAAACCACTGGCGGATGTCCTCCAACCACTCCTGCATGTTCGAACGAGTATGTGACGTCACGTGAGTCCTCGCTACCGCGAGCCGCCTGACTGAAGTTGGCGGCGACCGTGATGGGATGGACCGGATTCCCGGCGCACCCCGATATTGTCAAAAACACGGACGTAATTCCACTGTCACGAGGGGATAGAGGGAATTCCCTAAGCCGTATCCCCTTGACATTAAGGCATTTTAACCCTGGCCGGCGACGGCGGCCGCCCCTCTGTCGACCACGCGCGGCCCACCATTTCTTTACGGCCCGACCACGCCGGCGCGCTTATATTCTGCCGGGCAAGCCACAACAGGAAACAAGTCCCGATGCGATCACAAGACCCCGCGGCGCCGACCCGCGAACTGGATTCCAGCCGGGTGCTGCGGTCACCGAGCCAACGGTTCGCCCGGCTGATGCACCGCCTGAAGGCCCGCTACCGGCGCAAGGAGCGCACCAAGGTCGACTGCCTCGGGGCGCTGATTCCGCCTGGCGGCGTTATCTTCGACGTCGGCGCCAACATGGGCTATCTGAGCAAGGAGTTCGTCCGCCTGCATGACCACAGCTGCCTGGTCTATTGCTTCGAGCCGCTCCGCTACAACTACACCATCCTGGAAAAGGTGGTCGGCCGTTGCAGCAACGCCCGCCTGGCGCGCATGGCCCTCTCTAATGCCGGCGGCACCACCGACATCTACCTGCCGGTGAAGGCCGGCGGCCGAATCGGCCCCGGCTTGGCCCATTTCGGTGCCGAACCGGAGCGCCGCTACGTGGTGGAGGCGGTACCGACCCTGACCCTGGACCACTTCGTCGCCACCCGCGGGGTGCCCCGGCTCGATTTCATCAAATGTGACGTCGAGGGGGCGGAACTGCTGGTCTTCGAGGGCGGCCGGGAGAGCATCGCCCGCTTCCGCCCGGGCGTGTTCTGCGAAATCGACGCCGACTACACCGCGCGCCTCGGCATCCAGGCGGCGGCGGTGTTCGAATTCTTCGCAGGTCACGGCTATCGCAGTTTCCGGCCCGACTTCGCCACCGGCAGCCGCCAGCCCTGCGCCGGCTACAGCGGCCCCGGCGACTACCTCTTCCTGCCCTGAAGCGAGGCCCGCCCTCGCCCCCGTCGGTGCCGGGCAGGCCGGGACAAGCGCCCGCGCGGCGGCAGTGCAATCGGCGATGCGCCCGCATCCGGCGGCAACTTCCCATTGCCGAGGCCCGGCACTCCGCGGCAACCCGGACCCTCGCACTGCAAGGGCTAAGGCCGTGCCTTCGGCCGCTTCTTCGGCGACGGCCCCTTGCGATGCGACTTCTTCGCCGGCGCCTTGCTTCGCGGCCTGGCCACGGTGGGTGGCGGCTGGCGCTCGTCCAGCGGATTGAGATTGAGCTGGCGGCCGCAGACCCACACATTGCGCAGGTGCTGGAGCAACCCCTTGGTCATGCCCTCGGGCAGGTCGACGGTACTGTAGCTGTCGTGGATATCGATGCGGCCGATGTTGCGGCTGTCCAGGTTGGCCTCGTTGGCGATGGCGCCGACGATGTGCTTGGGCTGCACGCCGTGGTCGCGGCCGATGGCGATGCGATAGCGCTGCATGCCGGCCTCCGGGGCCTTGGGCGCCGGTCTCGGCCGCTCGCTCCGGGCGCGCTCTTCGCCCGCGGCTCGGCGCGGCTTAGGTGCCGGTGTCTCCGGCACTTCGGACAGTTCCGGCCACAGCGGGCGCTCCCGCTGCACCAGGAAGGCGAGGGCCGCCGCCACCTCGGAAAGGCCGACATTGTGCTCGCTCTGGTAGTTGTCAACCAAGCCCTCGAACGGCTCCAGCGCCTCCGACTCCAAGGTCTCGC
>CAZMMH010000190.1:0-5021 GCA_964567315.1 uncultured Gammaproteobacteria bacterium | reverse complement strand
GACGCCGAGCTGCGCGCGATCCTGGCCCACAACCGGGACGAGGAGAAGGAGCACGCCTCCATGGTGCTGGAGTGGATCCGGCGCCGCGATCCGCGCTTCGACCACGAGCTGCGCGATTACCTGTTCACCGATAAGCCAATCGCCCACGAATGAATCCGGCAGGAGGGGTTCCCATGAGCAAATTGACCCGCGGCGACCTGTTCAGCCTCGAGCAGTACGCCGAACAGCGCGCCGACTTCCGCGCCCAGGTGATGGCCCACAAGAAGAACCGCCGAGTGGCCCTCGGCGAGCATGCCGCGCTCTATTTCGAGGATGTGCTGACCATGCAGTATCAGGTCCAGGAGATGCTGCGGGCCGAGCGCATCTTCGAGGCCGACGCGATTCAGGAAGAGCTCGACGCCTACAACCCGCTGATACCCGATGGCAGCAACTGGAAGGCGACCTTCATGGTCGAGTACGACGACGTGGAGGAGCGCAAGGTGGCGCTGGCCCGGCTGATCGGGATCGAACGGGCGGTGTGGCTGCAGGTGGCCGACTTTGAGCGGGTCCATCCGGTGGCCAACGAGGATCTCGAGCGGGAGACCGAGGAGAAGACCTCCTCGGTGCACTTCCTGCGCTTCGAGCTGAGCCCGGCGATGGTGGCGGCGGTCAAGCAGGGTGCGGCCATCCGCGCCGGCATCGACCATCCCGCGTACCAGGCCGAGCTGACCCTGCCCCAGGCGGTGCGCGACGCCCTGGCCGCGGACCTGGCCTGAATCGCGCCCCCGGTTCCGGTCACCGGCGTGCCGTGATCCCGCGCTCCGCTTGGCGGCCGCCGGCGCCGTTTGCCACAATCGCCCCACCGGGGCCGATAGGCCCCAACCTGCCACGGAGCGCCGTGTGAACATCCGCGACCTCAAGTACCTCGTCGCCGTCGCCGACCTGCGCCATTTCGGTCGGGCCGCGGAGGCCTGCTTCGTCAGCCAGCCGACCCTGAGCGGCCAGTTGAAGAAGCTGGAGGAGGAGCTGGGGGTGGTGCTGTTCGAGCGCAGCGCCCGCTCCGTGGTGCCGACCCCGGTGGGGGAGGAGATCGTGGCCCAGGCGCGGCGGGTGCTGGACGAGGTGGCCGATATCGAATCCCTGGCGCGGGCCGCCCAGGACCCCCTCGCCGGGCCGCTGCACGTGGGCGCCATCCATACCATCAGCCCCTACGTGATGCCCGAGGTGATGGCGCCGATCCGGCGCGAATTTCCCCAAATGCAGCTGATCCTGCACGAGGACGTCACCAACAACCTGACTCGCCAGCTGCTGGAACACCGGCTTGACGCCGCCCTCCTGGCCACTCCGGTGGAGGCGCCGGAACTGCAGGCGCTGCCGCTCTACGACGAACCGTTCCGCTTCGCCCACCCGGCGGACCACCCCTTCGCCAATGATGCGGCGATCGGCGAGCGCCATTTGACCGGTTCCCACCTGCTACTGCTGGCGGACGGCCACTGCCTGGCCGACCAGGTGCTGGGGCTATGCCGGGCCAGTGGCATGCCTGCGGATGGCGCCGATGATCTGCGTGCCGCCAGCATGGAGACCCTGGTGCGCCTGGTGGGCAAGGGCTTCGGCCACACCCTGATCCCGGAACTGGCGGTCAACCAGGGCTGGCTGGCCGAGCTCGGTGTGGTGGCCAGAGCGATCGATCTGCCCGGGGCCCACCGCACCGTGTCCCTGGTCAGCCGCCGCGGTTTTCCCCGCCCCGCCGCCCTGAACGCCCTGGGTGGGGTGATCCGGCGCTGCCTGGGCGCTCGTGTGCGGCTGGCGGACGGCGGCCGGGCGCAACCGGCCTGACTCCCGCCGGCGGACTGCCGGACTTTTCTTACGGTGAAGAAGGGGGCGGTTCCCTTCGGCCCGTTGCCTGTGGATCGAGCTCCTTCGGGATGCCCCGGATGCGCTCGGCGCCGCCGGTCGCTCCCGAGGGCGGCGCCCCTCCGCTCGCCTGGGCGCCCCCCGTGTTTGCGCCTCGACCGCTGGTGCCGCGGGTTCGGGTCAATCCGCGGGGAGTATTTCGCCGCCGCCGACGGTCCAGGTACTGGAGTGGCGCCGTGCGGCCAGCAGGCGCCGGTCATTTTCCGCATAATCGGCGTACCGCGCCCAGCGGGCGCCGAGCCAACCAAGAGGTGAGCATGTTTATCGCAATGAACCGATTCCGCATCGCGCCCGGCTTTGAGCAGGCCTTCATCGACGTCTGGCGCAACCGTGACAGCTACCTGCAGGAGGTCCCCGGCTTCATCGAGTTCCATCTGCTGCAGGGGCCGAGCGACGAGCAGGCGACCCTGTTCTCCTCCCACGCCCTATGGGAGTCGCGCGAACACTTCGAGGAGTGGACCCACTCCGAATCCTTCCGCAAGGCCCACGCCAACGCCGGCGGCAACCGCGAAATGTACCTGGGTCCGCCCCAGTTGGAGCTGTTCGAAGTGGTGCTGTAACGGCGCAGCGGCCGCCCAGGGGGTGACCGCCGTCGTTCAATCCCCGCATTCCACCCGATCGCGGCCAGCGGCCTTGGCGGCGTAGAGCAGGCGGTCGCAGCGACGCAGCGGCTGGTCGATGTGGAAATCGTCCGCGCCCAGGGGCACCAGGCCGCCGGAGAAGGTGACGGTGATCTCGGTGCCGTCGAGGCGCAACGGCGTGCGGTTCAGTTGCTCGCGCAGCTGCTGGGCCATGGCCCGGGCGCTGGCCAGGGGCGTCTCCGGCATCAGTACGGCGAACTCCTCGCCCCCCAGACGGCCGATGAGGTCCCCGTCGCGGAACACCTTGCGGCACAGGTTGGCGAAGTGGATCAGGACCCGGTCGCCGGCGTGGTGGCCGTGGCGGTCGTTGATCGCCTTGAAGAAGTCGAGGTCGAGCATCATCACCGCCAGCGGGCGTTCGCCGCGCCGGGCCAATTCCGCCTGGATCGCCGAGGCCTCGAAGAACGGGCCGCGGTTGAGGAACCTGGTGAGGTCGTCGTGGCGTACCAGCTCGGTCAGCCGTTGCTCCAGCCGTTTGCGTTCGGTGATGTCGCGAGCGATGCCTTCGATGCACAGTGGCTGCATGCCTGCGTCGAGGCGGACGTAGGCGTTGGTGGAGATCCAGGTGGGCTGGCCGTTGCGGTGGCGCATGCAGGCCTCGATCTGGCGTGCCTTGCCGTTTCCGGCGATCAGCGCCTCGACGACCTGGTCCCGGTCCGCACGGTGGTAATAGAATTCGCTCATCGGGCGGCCGATCATCTCCTCGGGTTCATAGCCGAGGACATCGCGGCAGGAGGGCGACATCAACGTGATCTCGCCCTGCATGTCGGCGCGGTAGAACACGTCGGGCAGGTTCTCGAGGATGGAATCGATGTCGGCCTGGGAGTGGGCCAGGGCCTGCGCGGTGCGGTTGCGTTCGGTGATGTCGTGCAGGGAGCCAATGGAGGTGACGGTTCCGTCGTCCTCGATCTCCACGTCGGTGCGCAGGTTGACGTCGCGCACCTCGCCGGCGGCGTTGATCACGCGGAACTGGTATTCGTTGACCACCTGTTCGCCGCGCTGGCGGTTGGCGTAGCGGGCCCGGACCAGGTCGCGGTCCTCTTCATGGATGAAGTCGAATACCGGGCGGTCGAGCAGCGCCTGTTCCGGGTAGCCCAGCAGCTTCGCCAGCTGTCGGTTGACGAAGATGAAACGCCCGTCCTCGATTGCGAAGACGGCGTCCTGAAGCTGGTTGATCAGCCCCTGCAGCGCGCGTTCGGAGAGACGACGTGGTGGCATGGGTCGCTCCGGCGCGATGGCGCCACGGTTCGAGCAGTCAAAAGCAGGCGCCGGAGCCGGTGCGGTCCGGCTGCGGCTTCTGGGTGGGTGGCGTGTCCGGGGAGCCCGCTGCGAGTATGCACGGCACATTCCTTCGGTGAACCCGTCACAGCTGATTCTACCCCGAGACGCCGGGGTATTTACCCATTTTATTGGTGCGTGTTTTGCTGCCGTGACGGCGGTCGCGTGACCGGCCCGCGGTCACGGCCCATCGTCGGGCCGCGCAAGGGGAGCGGCGCCCCTCCCGACGTGAAATCCTGCCGCGGCTCAGGCATGGGTGAAGCGGTCACACCAGTTGTCTGCCGAGAGATAGATGTCGTGCAGCAGGCAGACACCGTCGTCCTTGCGCACGGAGGCGTGGGCCGAACTCATGGTGGTGAAACCTTTGTAGAGATCCTCCAGGTAGGCGGGGCTGTTGCGGAACTGGCTGCAGTGGAGACAGAGCCTGGTCTCGGGCTGATTGCTTTTCATCGTGGTCGGTTCCTTGATGGCTTGAAACGGGGTTCGCGGGTGGTGCCGGCCCGGCACCAGGGTGGTGCCGGGCCGGGACCGTCGGGTGGCCTCAGTGGGAGAGGTTCGACCAGAAGCTGGCGAACACGATGGTGGACAGGACGAAGCCCAACGCCACGTTGACCACGACCCCGCTGGTGAAGGCCCAGAACGGCTTGGCGCCGGCGTGGGCAAGTTCACGGAAGCGGGTGGTCAGGCCGATGCTGAAGAAGCAGAAGATAAAGGCCCAGGTACGCAGCGCCTTGATCGGACCCACCAGCTCCGGCTTCACGATCTTGTTGTAGTCGGCGAAGCTGTAGCCGTGGGTGATCGCCGTGACGATGATCGACGCCGCGGCGAAGCCCAGCACGAACTTCGGGAAACGCCACCAGATCTCCGAGGCCTGCGGCTTCTTGCCGGTCTCCTGGGCCTCCCACTGGGTGGTGGCGATCAGCGCCATCACGAAGGCCCAGATACCGATCCAGATGTCGCGACCGACCACCTTCATCAGGGTGAAGGCCCACACCGAGTCGTCGGGCGTACCCTGGATCCCGGGGACGTGACCGGCCAGGTTGCCGTAGGCCTGGGCGGCGGCGAAGCCGGCGGCGTCGGCGAACTCCGAGGTTCCGATCCAGGCACCGGCCACACCGGTGTGCAGGTGCAGCATGCGGGAGACCAGCGGTAGCAGGAAGATCATCACGATGGCCCAAAGGATGACCATGGTGAAGGCGATCGGCGCAT
>CAZMMH010000189.1:0-5037 GCA_964567315.1 uncultured Gammaproteobacteria bacterium | reverse complement strand
GTCCGGCCGCCGCCCCGCCGTGGCGTCCGGCGAGTAGGCGTCGTCGGAACGGATCCTGCGCTCCGCGGTGTAGCGGTTGACCATCGAATCCATGTTGCCGGCGGTGATACCGAAGAACAGGTTGGGCCGGCCGAGACGGGCGAAGTCCTCCGCCGAACTCCAATCCGGCTGGCTGACGATGCCGACGCGGAAGCCCTGGGCCTCCAGCAGGCGGCCCACCAGGGCCATGCCGAAGCTGGGGTGATCGATGTAGGCGTCGCCGGTGACCAGCACCACGTCGCAGGAATCCCAGCCGAGCCGCTCCATCTCCTCACGCGAGGTGGGCAGGAAGGGCGCCACGCCGAAGCGTTGAGCCCAGTAGGGACGGTAGGAGAAGAGCGGTTTGGAATCGGCGTACATGGCGTGGCGGCGGGGCCCGCCCTCAGTCGAGTTGGAAGGGGTGTTCGTCCATCAGGCCGAGGGTCTTACGCATCACCAGCAGCGCCTCCTCGGAGAAGGCGTCGAGGTCGGCCCAGCGGTCGGAGACACTGACATCGGCCTCAATCTGTTCACCCACCACCCGCAGCTTGTGCGAACCGAGCCCGGCCTCGGCGCGCCGCGCCTTCTCGGCGATCACGTAGAACACCGGCTGCGCCTCGCCCTCGGGCACCACCGCGAGGATGAAGCGGTAGGGCATGGGGTCCGGACTGTCGATCTCGCCGAGCACCACCGCGGCGTACTCGCCGACTGCGTAGCGCCGCTTCGGGATCGCTGTGCTGATCTTCGGTGCCTGCATCGAGCTTCCACCTATTTCATTGAAAATATAGCGGTTTTTAGCCACTCCAATGAGGCACACTATATCAGATGGAAGCGACCCCCGACATGCAGTCGCTGCTCGCGGCCTACCGTACGCGGGCCGGCGAGGCCGACTGCGAACTGCTCGAGCCCCTGGGCGGCCCCCGCCTGCGGCTGCGCTTCATCGGCCCGCTGCACGGGCGCCCGGTGCTGTGGGACGCCGCCTTCACCACCCTGGCGGAGGCCGGCCTGAGCCGCAACACCATCGAGGTGGGGCCGGAGGGAGCGGCCGGCCGCCGGCTTACGGTGGCCCTGCGGGTGGCCCGCTTCGACGCCGCGACGGTGGAAAAGGCGGTGCTGATGGTGAGGCGCTGGAAGGGGCTGCGCGAGGGGCGCCACAGCTACGGCCCGGCGACCGACGCAGCGCTTCCCAATGGCGCGGACAGGGACTAAAGTCCGCCCCTTCGAAGCGAGCGGAAGCCCCGTGAACAGCCGAGTGGAAAACCGTGCCGAGCCGATGGTCTGCCGCCCGGACTGCGCCGTCTGCTGCGAGACCATCTCCATCTCCTCGCCGATTCCCGGCATGGCCGACGGCAAGCCGGCCGGCGTGCCCTGCGTGCAGCTGGACGCCGCGCGCCGCTGCCGCCTGTTCGGTCTGCCGGAACGCCCGGCGGTATGCGCCAGCTTCCGTCCGGCGGCCGACACCTGCGGCGTGGACCGCACCGGCGCCGAGGCCATCCTCGGCCGGCTCGAAGCGGAGACGGGCCACCCCCCGAGCCGCTGAGGCGACGCGGAAAATTGTTGAGCGCGGACCACGAATAGGGAATAGTTGCCGCGTACACCGCCCACGCCACCGGCCATTGCCGCCAGAGAATCATGACCGACAGCACAAGCCGCGACGGGGATCTTGAGGAGCTGGTGCTCAAGGAGAGCATCGTCAGCGCCACCGGCCTGGCCGCGGGGCGGGTGGCGGTGGGCATCAAGGGCGACCCCTCCCTGCGCGAGACCGCGCTCTACCGGACCAAATACCCCACGGTGCTCGACGAGCGCTACGAGGAGGTGCGCCCCAACCTGGAGGAGATGCTGCTCAACCGCGGCACCTTCCGCCTCTACCTCGGCTTCAACAGCGCCGAGGTGCGCACGGTGTCAATCTTCGATCCCCTGCGCGAGGAGACCCATGCCGCCGAAAAGCTGACCGACCGCGGCTACATCGACCGGCACTTCCCGGCGGTGCCGTTCGAGGAGAAGGTGGCGGCCATGCGCGGCCTCTCCGAGTACCTGCTGGCCAGCCCGCTGTTCAGCCACGTTCCGGAGCACTGGCGGCGGATCTTCAGCCGCCGCCACCTCACCTGGCAGCCGATGGAGAAGGACGAGGTGCTCGGCATCCTCTCCACCCTCAAGGTCCTGCGCGACATGCCCGACTACTATCTGCGCAGCGCCTCGGTCTGCCTGGTACAGGACCTGGTGCGGATGAACTTCAACTGCGACGGCACCCAGCTGACCAGCGCCGAGAACTACAAGCGCTTCCTCGAGGAAAACCTGCCGTAGACGCCTTTTGACTGTGGCCGCCAGGACGTCGACAATAGGACCCATCGTTCGGCCTCAAGCCCGGCACCATGATGAGTCGCTTCCGTCACTGCCTTGCCCTTCTGTGCCTGCTGCTCGCGCCGCCGCTGCAGGCAGGCCAGAGCGCCGCCGACAGCCATCAGGGCATTTGGATCCTGGTGGACACCGCCAAGGCACGCATTGAGGTGCTCGACGGGGGCACCGTGCTGGCCGCCTACGACGACATCGCGATCGGACGCAACGGCGCCGGCGTCAACAAGCGGCGCAACGACGAAAAGACCCCGCTGGGCCATTTCCGCATCGCCTGGATCTCCGCCAAGACCCGCTTCCACCGCTTCTTCGGCCTCGACTACCCCAATCTCGCCTATGCCAAACGGGCGCTGACCAAGGGCCTGATCAACCGGCGCCAGTTCAACGCGATCCGCCACAACCTGGCCGCCGGCGAGCCGCCGCCGCAGAACACCCGCCTGGGGGGTCAGATCGGGCTGCACGGGGTCGGCGCCGGCAGCGTCAAGGTCCACCACGAGTTCAACTGGACCGAGGGCTGCATCGCGCTGACCAATGAACAGATCGACGACCTCTGGCGTTTCGCCGCCGTCGGCACCCCGGTGGAGATCCGCTGAACCCGGAAGCCAGTTGACCTATACTTGGGATGGTCAATAAGGGATCCTCGGCTCCGGCGCCCGCCGGAGCAATAACAAACAGGAGACTCGGTATGCAGAAGAACAAAATCGCCAAGACCCTCGGCATCCTGACTTTGGCCGCGACCGCCGGCCTGGCCGGCTGTGCGACCAGCAGCCAGATGCAGTCGCTGCAGGATCAGGTGCAGCAGGCCACCGAGGCCGCCAAGAATGCCGAGGCTGCCTCGAAGATGGCCGCATCGGAGGCAAGCCAGGCCTCGAAGGACGCCGCTGACGCCAAGATGGCCGCCAACGACGCCAAGATGGCCGCGGAACAGGCCAAGGGCATGGCCGCCGACGCCAAGAGCACCGCCGAAGCCGCCTCGCGCAAGGCCGACGCGACCGACGCCAAGATCGACCGCATGTTCAAGAAGTCGATGTACAAATAAGCGGTCGGCAACGACCCAAAGAAAAAGCCGCGGCCTTGAGCCGCGGCTTTTTTTGTTCATCCTGCTGCCTTCATCCTGCTACCTTGCTTTGCTAAGCCCCATTCCAGTGCCGCACCCGGCCCACGTCCACGTGGACGAAGTCGGACCTGGGGTAGTAACCGACGCCGCCGGCCCGCAGGGAGCGGGCGGCGGCCCGCAGCTGGTTGAGGTCGTAGCCGGGAACGCGGATGTCGATCGCCTCGCCCTTCATGTGCAGGCTGTGCGTGGCCACCCCGCTGCTCCGCGCGTGCAGCATGGAGTTGGTCTTCGGCGAGCGGTAGCCCGAGATGACGTGGAACGGCTTGTTCCCGCCAATCTGCCCGTGCAGGCTGTGCAACAGGTCGAGCAGCCCGGGGGCGATCACGTGGACGTCGCCGGTGCGGTAATCGCGCAGCAGGTGGTTGACCTCGGCCAGGGCGTCGGCGGAATAGCGGCCGTCGATCCAGTAGGTGGTCTTGAGGGTCTCACCGGTGTGCAGGTTGTAGAAGGAAAGGCTGCGCTCGCCCGATTTCTGCAGATTGGCGAAGGCAGTGCCCGGAAGTAGCAGGGATGCCGCCCCTGCAACGCAGTATCCGAGGAGCTTCCGGCGCCCCTCATCCACCTCGCCCGCCGCCGCAGCGGTAGGAATACGGAGGTCTCGCATGCTGTGTCCCCCTATGATCGGGATTGGCTTAACAGCCACTTGCATATCCCGCGCCAAGACCGGCGGGGATTTTCAAGTGAGTGATTCTACCTAAGAATTTGGCAAATGGCACGCCCGGCGTCGGTGAACTGGCGCACACCGGCGACGGAACCAGTGCTCATTCGAGGGCGGCGGCCATGGCCCGATCCCGCCCGTAGACGTCGCGGCGGAACTCCACGGTGCCGTCCACATCGACCCAGGCGGTCATGTAGATGATGTAAACGGGCACCCGCTGGCCCAGACTGAGGATGCGGTGCTCGCCGGTGTCGATCACCGCCTGCACCGCCGCCTCGTCCCAGTCCGGGTCGTCCAGGACGAACACCCCCAGGCGCACGGGCTGCTGCACGCGGATGCAGCCGTGACTGAAGGTGCGCACCGGCTTGTCGAACAGGGAGTGGGCCGGGGTGTCGTGGAGATAGATGTCAAAGGCGTTGGGCAGCATGAACTTGATCCGCCCGAGGCTGTTGCCGGGCCCCGGATCCTGGCGCATCTGGTAGGGAAAGCGACGGCCCAGGTAGCTGCGCCAGTCGATGCTCGCCGGGTCGATCTCCTCGGCGTTGCGCGACCAGCTGCGTAGGATGCGGATATGTTCCGCGGTCAGGTAGCCGGGCTCCTTCACCTCCTTCGCCACCAACTCATGAATGATGCTCCGGGGCACATTCCAGTAGGGGTTGAACACGAGGTAGGAGATCTTGCCGGAGAAGGCCGGGGTCTTGGTGAAGGCGCGGCCGACGATCACCGGCATGTCCAGCACCACCTTGCCGTGATCGACCGCCTCGAGCAGGAAACCGGCCAGGTTGACCATCACGTAACGGCTGCCGAGATCCCGCGGCAGCCAGCGCCAGCGCTCCATGTTGAGGCGAATCTGTTGAACGCGCACCGCCACCGGCACGTTCATGGCGGGGCG
>CAZMMH010000188.1:0-5045 GCA_964567315.1 uncultured Gammaproteobacteria bacterium | reverse complement strand
GCAAGCTGATGGACCTGGTGCAGACCGCCCGCGACAACAGCAGCACCCACGAGCGGGTGCACCGCCTGACCCTGCGCCTGCTGGAGGCCCGCGGCCGCGACGAGGTCCTGCTGACCGTGCAGGAGTTGCTGCGCAACGAGTTCTACGCCGACGCGGTCCGCTTCTTCCTCTTCACCGACGGCGAGATCGGTGAGGCCGCCGCCGGCGCCCGCTTGGTGCCGCGCTCCGACCGCGGCCTGCAGGCCTTTGCCGAATTCCTGGAACTGGCCCGGCCCCTCTGCGGCCGCCTGCGCGCCAGCCAGCTCGAATACCTGTTCGGCGACACCGCCGCCATGGTCGGCTCTTCGGTGCTGATCCCCCTGAGCGACGACCGGCCGATGGGCATGCTGGCGATCGCCGCCCAGGACCCGCAGCGCTTCCACCCCGGCATGGGCACGATGGTGCTCGCCCAGCTCGGCGAGCTGATCGGCCGCGCCCTGAGCCTCCAGCCCGACTGATGGACAGCCCCGGCCCGGCGCTGATCGAGCGCTTCCTCGGCCACCTGCACAACGAGCGGCGGCTCTCCGCCAACACCGTCAGCAACTATCGCCGTGACCTGGAGGCATTCGCCGCCTTCTGTGTCGAGCGCGGTTTCGCCGATTGGGGCGGCGTCCGCGAGGGCGAGGTGCGCGCCTTCATCGCCGCCCGCCACCGCGCCGGGCTCAAGGGCACCAGCCTCTCGCGCCAGCTCTCCACCCTGCGCACCTTCTTCGACTGGCTGTTGCGCGAGGGCGGCATCGGCCAAAACCCGGCCCGCGGAGTGCGCGCACCGAAGAGCCCGCGGCGCCTGCCCAAGACCCTGGACGTGGACCAGGCCGCACGCCTGCTCGATATCCACGGTGACGATCCTGTCACCCTGCGCGACCGGGCGATGATGGAGCTGACCTATTCCTCCGGCCTGCGCCTGGCCGAACTGGTCGGCCTCGACCTCGGCGACGTCGACCTGCGCGATGCCACCGTGCGGGTCACCGGCAAGGGCAGCAAGACCCGGGTGGTGCCGGTGGGCCGGATGGCACGCGAGGCGATCGAGACCTGGCAGCGGGCCCGCGTGGCCATGGCCGCGGTGGAGGAAACGGCGCTGTTCGTCGGTGCCCGCGGCCGCCGCATCAGCCCGCGCACGGTGGAGGCGCGCATGCGCCACTGGGCCATCACCCAGGGCATCGAGGGCGGCCTGCACCCCCACATGCTGCGCCACTCCTTCGCCAGCCACCTGCTGGAATCCAGCGGCGACCTGCGCGCGGTGCAGGAGTTGCTCGGCCACGCCGACATCAGCACCACCCAGATCTACACCCACCTCGATTTCCAGCATCTGGCCAAGGTCTATGACCAGGCCCATCCGCGGGCGCGCAAGCGGAAAGCGTGAAAAGCCCGGCCTCACGCAGAGGCGCAAAGGCGCAGAGATAAACTAACGCGAAGCCCACCTTTCGCCATGCCCCAATGCTGGTATCAGCAAATGCCTACAGACAGTCCTGGGAGTCTCTGGCAACCTCAATATGTCCCGTTTGCCCGCACTAACATCTTTCCTTATACGCGCGCGCGACATATGAAAATCATGGCGTTGTGGCGACTCGACGGGAATATCGGACACTTCCGTCTCAAACGGAAGGGATATTATTGGGGTTGAATTTGAAATTACGCTCTCAAGGAGGTGCAGATGCCTAAAGCATTACAGCGGACAAGCCGCTGAATGCGGCAGGTAGGCAGCTCATGCAATGTTGCCGGAATTTTGGGAAACGAAAGCGTTGTCGCTCTATCCGAAGAAGGTGTGGATCGCTGTGGCAACTGTCGCAGGCATCCTTATGTTCGCTGGTTCTGGCTATCTCCTTCCGGCGAAATTCGCCAGACTCACCGTGGCCCTCTCATTTGCAATTGTTACCATCTCGTGGGCTCTGTTCTTGATTTGCTACTGGTTTGATCCATCGCGAGGCTCCCTTAGCTACGGTAGGTGGCTTGGGCGGCATCTCCCTCCAGTCCATGCAGCAATGCGCTGGTGGTCCGCGATATTGCTGGTCCTGTTCGTCGTGTTCGGTATCTTTGGGCCAATCTGGTGGGTAGTCAGTGGACGCGCTGCCTGACGACGCGTTCGAGACTGGATGCGCCAAATTGTGGCGTGCCGCCCGACGCGGGCGTTAGGTGCTCATATGGTTATGGAGCTGCGCTATAAGGACGGAACCGCAACGGACTTGGAGGTGCGGGCATTGCCTCGGCTCGCGGTGGTGTGGGTAGCGGTAATCGTGTATTCCCGGATCAGGCTTAGAGAGGAGCTGAACCGATGATCCACCCCGAACGTATCACTGCCACGTTGGACGGCGACTTTGTCGTCTTCCTGATCGGCATGCGGGTCAACCGTCCGTGGAAGGTGCACAAATGGTGGCCGGTGGCGACAGCCATGCCACGGATGCTCCGGGAGCTGGCGCAACGCCCGGAGCTGGGGTACCTCGGCGGGGAGATGTGGCTGGGCCGGACCTCGCTGTTGGTGCAGTACTGGCGCTCAATGGATCAGCTGTTGGCCTACGCCAAGGACCGGGACGCCGAGCACGTCCCCGCGTGGAAGGCCTTCAACCGCGCGGTCGGTGCGAACGGCGACGTGGGTATCTGGCACGAGACCTATGCGGTGGCGCCCGGTGGCTATGAAAACATTTACGTCAACATGCCACCGTTCGGGCTCGGCCGTTTCGGCGAGCGGCAACCCGCCCGCGGCGGCCGGGAATCCGCCGACGGGAGGCTCCGGCACGGCCGGGGCGAGGATACCGGGCTGACCGGCTAACGCTCGCTTTGCGCCGGCATCACCGAGGCTTCCGGGCGCTGCGGTTTAATCTTGGTGCAAGCTCCGGCGTGTATCCTGCACCGCAATCCTGCGACCTGCCCGGCCCGACCTGTATGGTGAATTCTGCCAAGATTGCTAAGATCCGCCCATCGAAGATGTGGCTCCTGCTGCCGCTGCTGCTCGCGTTCGGCTGCGCGGCCTCCGCGGCGCCGCATTGCGCATCGAGCGTGACCGGCTTGCGGAGCTTGGTGGGGGACCCGCAGTTTCCGCTGCGCTGGCAGGAGACCACGATGGATGACGGCAAGCCGCTGCAGGTCACGATTCGCGAACAGGGCGGGGCGCTTTTTCTGAAGTTCACCAAAACGAGCGAGGGGCTGTTTGCCGAAGGTTCGGGCCGGATCTGCGAGGAGGGTGGCGATCTGGAGACGGACTTCAACGCCGACCGCTTCCGCATGGGGCCGGCCGCCAACTGGCTCGCCCGCTATGCCATGGGCCACGGGACCGAGTTCACGCTCACCCGCCTGGGGCCGTCCCGCCTGCGGATCGAAACCACCGGCTGGAAGGGGACCTTTTCGCCCGTGAACCAGGCAGCGCTCAACTAGGAGCGGGCGCGGCGACCGTGCGCCGCCCGCGAACTCCGCGGCGCAAGCATGGTCGAACGGTCCGTCGGCGCGCGCCGTTTTGTCGTCCCCAATCCCACCTCGGGCCCGCTCCATTCGGGCGCCGGGGCCGATGAATCGAGGAGACCCCTATGCACAGAACCACGGAAGAGGCCCTGACCAAGGTGCCGGAGGTGACCCTCCTGTTCTGGGTGATCAAGATCCTGGCCACCACCCTCGGCGAGACCGGTGGCGACACCCTGTCCATGTCGATGCACCTCGGCTACCTGGTCAGCACCGCCATCTTCGCTGCGGTCTTCCTGGTTGCGGTGATGGTGCAGATCCGCGCCAAGTACTTCCACCCCGTGATCTACTGGGTGACCATCATCGCCACCACCACGGTCGGCACTACGCTCGCCGACTTTGCCGACCGCTCCCTCGGCATCGGCTATGCCGGCGGCAGTTCCCTGCTGTTGGCCCTGCTTCTGGCCTCGTTGTTCATTTGGTATCGGACGTTGGGTACGGTCTCGGTCAGCAGTATCGGTTCGCCCAAGTCCGAGCTGTTCTACTGGGTGACGATCATGTTCTCCCAGACCCTCGGCACCGCCCTCGGTGATTGGACCGCCGACTCGGCGGGCCTGGGCTACCAGGGCAGCGCTTTGCTTTTCGGTGCCATGCTGCTGATCCTCGCCGTGGCCTATTACCGGACCCGGATCTCCCGCACCGCGCTGTTCTGGGCGGCCTTTATCCTTACCCGCCCGCTCGGCGCGGTGGTCGGCGACTTTCTCGACAAGCCGGTGCATGCCGGCGGCCTCGACCTGAGCCGCTTTACCGCCTCGGCGGTGCTGCTGGGATCCATCACCCTCTTCATCGCCGCCTTCCGCCACCGGCCGGCCCGGCTCGGCCATTGAGGCGCGCACGGCCCCCGGCGGGGCGCATGCCCCGCCAGGGGCCCGCAACGGAGGCCCGGACCTAGCCAAGGGCCCCCGCCGCCCGCAGCCGCTGCCCGGCGGCGCCCCGATTCGGCGCCGCTTGATCCGCCAAGCCCCGGTAAATCCGACGGTTGTTTCCCGGCGGGGCGCCCCCATCATGTAAAATTCCCGGCCTGAACCAATTCCAGGAGTGCGCAGTGGAGCAGTTTCGCGGCACCACCATTCTTTCCGTCCGGCGCGGTGACAGGGTTGTCATCGGCGGCGACGGGCAGGTATCCATGGGCAACACCGTGATGAAGGGCAATGCACGCAAGGTGCGCCGGCTCTTCGGCGGCAAGGTGATCGCCGGCTTCGCCGGCGGCACCGCCGATGCCTTCACCCTGTTCGAACGCTTCGAGGCCAAGCTGGAGAAGCACCAGGGCCAGCTGACCCGTGCGGCGGTGGAGCTGGCCAAGGACTGGCGCACCGACCGCATGCTGCGCCGGCTGGAGGCGATGCTGGCGGTGGCTGACGAGACCGCCTCGCTGATCATCACCGGCAACGGCGACGTGGTGGAGCCGGAGCAGGGCCTGATCGCCATCGGCTCCGGGGGTCCGTTCGCCCAGTCGGCGGCGCGGGCTCTGCTGGAGAACAGCGAGCTGGGCGCCCGCGCGATCGTCGAGAAGTCCCTCGGCATCGCCGCCGACATCTGCATCTACACCAACCACA
>CAZMMH010000187.1:0-5046 GCA_964567315.1 uncultured Gammaproteobacteria bacterium | reverse complement strand
GCCGCGTCCATCGCCGTCACCACCGCCTGGTGCGGCGTGCGGCCGTCGGCGGTGATCACCAGGGGCATGTCGTGGCGGTCGCCGATGGCCTTGGCCAGGGCGGCCTTGACCGTCTCCGGCTTGTCGTTGACCAGGGCCTGCTGGTTCATGAAGAAGTGGCCGGCGGCGTCGATCACGATCTCCACCACCTTGTGCTGCGCCTCGGCCTTGGCCTCCTCCTTGGCGGTCGGCAACTGGATCGACAGCTCGGCCTCGCGGTTGAAGGTGGTCGAGATCATGAAGAAGATCAGCATCAGGAACACGACGTCGATCAGCGAGGTCAGGTTGACCTCGGGATCGGCGCGGCGCTTGCGACGCAGGTTCATGCCGCGGCCTCCGCGCTGTCGTCACGCTCCCGTTCGCCGTGCATCACCTCGACCATCTTCAGCGCCTCCTGCTCCATCCCCACCACCAGCTCGTCGACCCGGCCGACGAAGAAGCGGTAGAAGAACAGCGCCGGAATGGCCACCGTGAGACCAGCGGCGGTGGTGATCAGGGCCTCGGAAATACCGCCGGCGAGCACCTCGGGATTGCCCAGGCCGGCGGTGGTGATGGCGGCGAAGACCTTGATCATGCCGAGCACCGTACCCAGCAGACCGAGCAGCGGGGAGATCGCCGCCACCGTGCCCAGGGTGTTGAGGAAACGTTCCAGGTCGTGCACCACGTGGCGCCCGGTATCCTCGATCGCCTCCTTCATGACCTCCCGCGAGTGCTGCAGGTTGACCAGACCGGCGGCCAGCACCCGGCCGAGGGGCGAGCCGTTGCGCAGGTCGCGCACCTGGTCGGCATTGATGCGGCTCTGCTTGCCCAGGGCATAGATCTGCGCCACCAGATGCTTGGGCATGACCCGGTTGCGCTGCAGGGTCCAAAAGCGTTCGACCACGATCGCCACTGCGAGGATCGAACAGATGATGATGGGCACCATGACCCAGCCGCCGGATTTGATGATTTCGAACACCGATCACTCTCCTGCGTCGCGCGCGGCTCCGAGGCCGCCGGGTGGGCCGAATCATACTTGATTTCACCGTCCGCTCGAAACCACCGGCAGCGCCAGCCAGTACCGCCGGTGCAGCCGGCGCCAGGAGTGTGGACCGTCGATTCCGGCCGGACCCAGGCGCACCTGCAGGGCACCGGAGGCGGCGGTGTCGAAGGTCGCCGCACCGATAGCCCGGTAACGCGCCACCACCGTGGGCCGGGGAAAATGAAAGCGGTTGCGGTAGCCCACCGGAAACAGCACCGCCAGGGGTTCGACCGCGGCGACGAAGGCCGGCGTCGATGAGGTGGCGCTGCCGTGGTGCGGCGCCACCAACAGGCTGCTCTTCAGCCCGCTGCCGAGCCGGCGCAGCAGTGCCCCTTCGGCCGGCGCCTCGATGTCGCCGGGCAGCAGCACGCTGGCCGCGCCGACCGCGACCCGCAACACGCAGGAGGCATTGTTGTCGCCCGGGGTCGCCGCGCCCGGCGGGTGCAGGATGGCGAAGTGCACCCCGTCCCAGTTCCAGGTGCGCCCCGCCGCGCACGGCTGCGCGCCCAGGCGGCGCAGCCAGGGCACGTTGCTCAGCACCCGGCGCACCTTCAGTTCATGCAGCACCGCGTCGGCGCCGCCGGCATGGTCGTCGTCGCCGTGGCTCACCAGCAGCAGATCCACCGCCGGCAGACCCAGGCGGCGCACGAACGGCACCACCACCGCGTGGCCGGCGTCCAGGCCGCCGGCATAGCGCGGCCCGGTGTCGTAGAGCAGCAGGTGATGGCGGGTGCGCACCGCCGCCGCCAGGCCCTGGCCCACGTCGAGCAGGGTGAACCAGGCCTCGCCCACGGGCGGCGCCGCCGCCGGGCGCAGCAGCAGCGGCAACAGCAGCAGCGCCCCGCAGCCCCGCCCGGGCAGTCCGCGCGGGGCCAGCAGCAGGATCACCCCCAGGGCCGCTGCGGCGATACCCCAGCCCTCCGGCGGCGCGTGCTGCCAGCTCACCCAGGGCAGCGCCGCCAGCCGCTCCAGGCACCACCAGAGGGCGCCCAGCAACGTCCCGGCGACGTGCAGCAGGATCCGGCCCAGGCCGGGCCAGAGCGGCAGCAGCAGGGTCCCCAACAGGTCGGCCGGGAGCACCGCAAGACCGATCCACGGCACCGCCGCGGCGTTGGCCAACGGCGCCACCAGCGAGACCTGCCCGAACAGCGCCAGCACCAGCGGCAACAGGCCAAGGGTCAGCAGCAGGTGAATACGGCCCCAGCGCCACCAGGCGCCGCCTGCACCCGGGCGGCCGGTGCCGCTGAAGAGGATCAGGGCCACGGCGCCGAAGGAGAGCCAGAAGCCGGCATCGAGCACCGCCAGCGGGTCGTAGAGCAACACCGCCAGCAGGGCCAGGGCGAAGCTGCGCGAGGGGCGCACCGTGCGCCCGGCAAGCAGCGCGCCCAGCAGCACTGCAGTCATCACCAGGGCCCGCTGGGTCGGCACGGAAAACCCGGCGAGGGCGGCGTAGGCCGTGCCCGCGGCCAGTCCCGCCAGGGCCCCGGCGCTGGGGGCCGGAAGCCACAACGGCAGACGCCAGGCAAAACCCCACAGGCGCCGCACCAGCAGGAACACCAGGCCCACCACCAGACCGATGTGCAGGCCGGAGATGGCCAACAGGTGACTGGTGCCGGTGCGCCGCAACACCGTCCAGTCGGCCCGGGAGACACCGTCACGCGCGCCCACGGCCAGGGCCCTCAGCAGCCCCGCCTGGGGCGCTTCGCCCAGGGCCGCGGCCTGGTCCCTGGCCAGCGCGGCGCGCCAGCGTTCGCTCCAGTGTCCGCGTGCAGGGGCCAGCCGCCGCGCTGCCGGCGAGGCACGGACGTAGCCGGTGGCGCGGATGGCGTGGCGGAACAGCCAGCCTTCGTAGTCGAAGCCGCCGGGGTTGTAGAGGCCGTGGGGGCGCTTCAGACGCACGCTCAGGCGCCAGCGCTCGCCGGGGAGCAGGGGTGGATGGCTACCGTACCAGGCCAGGCGCACGCGCCGCGGCAACCCCGCCGGACGCTCGATATCGAAGAGGAAGCGGCTGGCGGCGCCCCGCTGCCCGGGCATTGCCGCCACCTGCCCCTGCACGACAAGGTCGCGCCCCTCGAGGGCCGGCGGGAGGGCGGGCTGCAGCAGCAGGCCGGCACGCAGGGCGGCGTAGGCGAAGCCGAGCAGCCCCCAGAGCGGCAGCCGCAGCCACGGCAGGCGCCGGGCCGCCGGAATCAGCAGCAGTGCCGGCAGCAAGAGCAGCGGGTTTGGCAGTCCGGCCTGCTGTTGCAGCAGCCAAATGCCGAGAAGGAATGCCAGAATCCCTGGCAGCATATTTGACCGTCCCTGAAAATATGCATAATGGCTCGGGCCACGCAGGCCCGGGCCGGAAGACCTCAATGCCGAGAAAGCTCATCAAACGCTACCTGCCGGATCACGAAAAGATCCGCAATCACAAGCATTTGCGCTTTCTCGGCCACCGTCTTCACGACGCCAACCTGTGGCACCTCAACCGGCGTTCCGTCGCCGGGGCGTTCTTCGTCGGGGTATTCTGCGCCTTCATCCCCATGCCTTTCCAGATGGTGGACGCGGCCATCGGCGCGGTGCTGTTCCGGGTCAACCTGCCGATCTCGGTGGCCTTGGTCTGGATCACCAACCCCATCACCATCCCGCCGATGTTCTACTTCGCCTACAAGGTCGGCGCCTGGGTCATGGGGCAGCCGCCGCAGCCGGGCAACGTGGAGCAGTGGGTTCACCTGATCTCGCAGCTGCTGGCGCACCTGTTCGACGGCGCGGTGTGGGCCGAGGTGGGGCATCAGCTGGAGGCTATCTGGCGCCCACTGCTGCTGGGCAGCTTCCTGGTCGGCACCATCGGCGGCGCCCTCGCCTACGCGCTCATGCGCCTGCTCTGGCGCTGGCACGTGCTGCACCACTACCGCAAGCGCGCCGAGAACCGCCGTCAACACAACGCCTGATCAGTCGGCCGGGCGCAGCCGCCCCTCCTCCAGCAGCAGCACCCGGTCCATTTGCGCGGCCAGCTCCGGGTCATGGGTCACCACCAGCAGGCTGGTGTCGAAATCCCGATTGAGTTCGCGCATCAGCTCGTAGACCTGCTGGGCATTGTGGCGGTCCAGGTTGCCGGTGGGCTCGTCGGCCAGCACGCAGGCCGGGCGGGTCACCAGGGCCCGAGCCACCGCCGCCCGCTGCCGTTCGCCGCCGGAGAGCTCGCCCGGCTTGTGCGCGGTACGGTTGCCCAATCCCACCCGCTGCAGCAACCGCGTCGCCTGGGCCTGGGCCTCGGCAACCCCTTCGCCGCGCAGCAGCAGGGGCATGGCCACGTTCTCCACCGCGGTGAACTCCGGCAGCAGGTGATGGAACTGGTAGATGAAGCCGAGGGCGCGGTTGCGCAGGCGGCCACGGGCCGCCTCGCCGAGCGCGGCCATGGCCTCGCCGGTCACCTCCACCCTGCCGGCGTCGGGCCGGTCGAGGCCGCCCAGCAGGTGCAGCAGGGTGCTCTTGCCGGAGCCGGAGGCGCCGATGATCGCCACCTGTTCGCCGTGACGGACGTGCAGGTCGACGCCGCGCAGCACGTCCGCCTGAATCTCGCCCTCGCTGAAGCGCTTGGCCAGCCCCTGGGCGCGCAGCACCATGTTCGACTCATTCATAGCGCAGGGCCTCCGCCGGCTGGGTGCGCGAGGCGCGCCAGGCCGGGTAGATGGTCGCCAGCACGCTGAGGGCGAAGGCCACCGAGCTGATCCGCACCACGTCGTGCAGGCGCAGATCCGAAGGCAATTCGGAGATGTAGTAGAGATTGGCCGGCAGGAAGTGCACGTGGAACACGTGCTCGATCCACGGCACGATGGTCGGCACGTTGAGCGCCAGCAACACCCCGCCGATGGTGCCGAGCACGGTGCCGACGAAACCGATCACCGTCCCCTGCACGATGAACACGCCCATCACGAAGCGCGGCGAGGCACCCAGGGTGCGCAGGATGGCGATGTCGCTGCGCTTGTCGGTGACCACCATCACCA
>CAZMMH010000186.1:0-5050 GCA_964567315.1 uncultured Gammaproteobacteria bacterium | reverse complement strand
ACCGAGCCGCTACGGATGGCATCGATATCGCGGTTGTGCTGCAGGATCTCGCGCGAGATGTTGAGCGGCAGATCGTTGGAGTCGATCACGCCGCGCACGAAGCGCAGGTAATTCGGCATCAGCTGCTCGGCGTCGTCCATGATGAACACGCGCTTCACGTACAGCTTGATGCCGTGGCGGCGCTCGCGGTCCCACAGGTCGAACGGCGCGCGCTTGGGCAGGTAGAGCAGCGAGGTGTACTCCAGGGTGCCCTCGACCCGGTTGTGGCTCCAGGCCAGGGGCTCGTCGAAGTCGTGGGCGACGTGTTTGTAGAACTCCTTGTACTCTTCGTCGCTGACCTCGCTCTTGGGCCTGGCCCACAGGGCCGAGGCCTTGTTGACCGTCTCCTGCTCCGGCGTCTCGGGCCTCTCCTCGTCGCCGTGGTACTCCTTTTCCATCAGGATCGGCAGGGTGATGTGGTCGGAGTACTTGCGGATCACCGAGCGCAGGCGGAAGCCGTCGAGGAACTCGTCGTCGCCCTCGCGCAGGTGCAGGGTGACCGTGGTGCCGCGGGGCGCCTGCTCCACCGTCTCCAGGGTGAACTCGCCCTCGCCGTTGGACTCCCAGCGCACGCCGTGCTCCTCGGTCAGGCCGGCGCGGCGGGTGGTCAGGGTCACCTTGTCGGCGACCATGAAGGCGGAATAGAAGCCGACGCCGAACTGGCCGATCAGGTGGGCATCCTTGGCCTGGTCGCCGGTGAGGCTGGAGAGGAACTGGCGGGTGCCCGATTTGGCGATGGTGCCGATGTTGTCGATCACCTCCTGGCGGGTCATGCCGACGCCGTTGTCGCGCACGCTGACCGTACGCGCCTCCTGGTCGAAACTGACCTCGATCTTGAACTCATTGTCGCCCTCGTACAGGGCATCGTCGGCCAGGGCCTCGAAACGCAGCTTGTCGCAGGCGTCGGAGGCGTTGGAAATCAATTCGCGCAGGAAGATCTCCTTGTTGGAATAGAGCGAGTGAATCATCAGCTGCAGCAGCTGCGTCACTTCGGTCTGAAAGCCAAGGGTCTCCTTGTGGGCGTCGACGCTCATGGTGCTTGCTTCTCCTCTGCGGGCCGAAATCGAGTCTGGTGAATCCAGATGGGGTCAGGACCCGGGGATTTTCAAGTCCGCGCCCTCATGGGCCAGCAGCCAGCGCTTGGTGCGCAGCGGGCCGCCGTCGGTATGTCCGGCATATCCGCCGGGGCCGTGGGCGGCGATCACCCGGTGACAGGGGGTGACGATGGGCAGGGGGTTGCTGCGGCAGGCCTGGCCCACCGCCCGCGCTCCGCTGGCCAGGTGCCTCGCCAGCGCGCCGTAGCTTTCGACCTGGCCGACCGGAATCGCCCGCAGGGCGGCCCAGACCCGGCGCTGGTAGGGCGTGCCGGTCTCGGCCAGGGGCAGGTCGAAAGCGAAGGCCGGGTCGGCGAAATAGGCCGCCAGCTGGCGCGCCGCCTCCCGCGTGAGCGGATCCTCCGGGGCCGTGAGCGCACTGCCCGCCGGCAGCACGTCGATCCCGCTCAGGCGGCCGCCGGCGAGATGCAGGGCCAGCGGCCCAAGGGGACTGGTGATCACCGCGGCAATCCCGCTGCCGTCGTTTCGTTCCGCCATCGCCTTACCCTCCCTGTCCAAGCCCCTGCAGCGTCTGCGCGGCCACGGCCGCCAGGCCGGGATCGCCCCCCTTGCTCAGCGCCTGCAGCAGGGCACGCGCATCACTCAGCATGCCCGCCGCCGCCAGCGCCTGGGCGGCGCGCAGGCGAGCCAGCGGGCTCAGTCCGTCGGGCTTGCCATCGGCGCCCGGTGCGGCCTGCAGATAGTCCAGGGCCGCCGCCGCGGCCTGGCCGGCGGCGAGGCGCAGCCCGGCACGCTGGAACCGCCGCGCACGGCGTGCCGCCGGGTCAGCGGCGGCGGCAAGCAGGCGGTCCGCCAGGGGCAGGGCGGCGGCCGCGGCACCGGCACGTTTCAACTCGGCCACCGTCTGCGCCAGGCCCGCGAGCTGCCCCGGGGAGAGGTTCGGCACCTTTTGCAGCAGCGCGGCCAGATCCTTGGCCGCCGCGCCGGCCCGGCCGGCCGCGATCCCCACCCGTGCCCGGGTGATCGCCCAGGCGACCGCGTCGACGCCGGCGGGGGTGGCATCGACCCCCTGCAACAGGGCCGCCGCCCGCCGCCCGCGCCCGGCCGCCAGCGCCCGCTCGGCCAGGCGGTAGCGGACCGCGGCGGGAATCGGCGCGTTGACGCCGAAGCGGTGCGAATGCAGATAGAGGGCGAACAGGTCGGCACCGAGCCCCGCCTGCTCGAGCAGGGCGGCGAGGCGGCCCTCGGCCAGGCCCCGGACCTCACTGGTGCTGCCCTCCTGGGCCAGCACGGCGTAGAGGGCGCGCGCCTGCAGCGGATGCTCGGCGGCCGCCTGGCCGGCCGCCGCCTGCCAGGCATCGTCCTGGCCGATCAACAACTGGTACTGATTGCCCAGGGCCTCGCCGTAACGGCGATAGGCATCCCAGAGCTCATCGGCACTGAAGCGGAACAGCGGGGCGCCGGGACAGCCGGCGGCGAAACAGCGTTCGAGGGCGGCGGCGCGGGCCCGCGGGTCGTCGGCCCGGCGCGCCGCCTCGGCAGCCACCGCGGCATAGAGGCCCGGCGCGTCCTGCCCCTGCTGCGCCGCCGCCAAGACCTCGGTGGCGCTGGTCGGATCCTGGCGCAGGCGGGCCAGCAACTGCAGTGCGCCGAGTTCGCCGTCCACCGGCGCCTGGGCCAACAGCTGCTCAACCGTCGCCGGCCGGCCGGCGGCGAGGAAGACCCGGGCGGCCAGAGGTAACCAGCCCTCGCCAACGTCGCCGTAGTCCTGGCGGTAGAGACGGGTGGCGGTGAGGGCGTCGTCGCTCAGCCCCTGGTCGAGGTAGCTGCGAATCACCTGGCGCCGCCAGCCCTGGAGGGTGGTGCGGTCGGTGTCGGCCGGGGCGCTCCAGAGCAGCCCGCGCAGCTGTTCGCGTGCCGCTTTCGGCGACCCGGCCGCCAGCAGGGCGGAGGCGCGCTGCCCCTGGGCCCAGCGCCGGGCCTGCGGGTCGAGGCCGTCGGGCAGGCTGGCCAGGCGCGCCGCGATCCGGCCCCATGCGCCGCGGGCCTCCAGCAGGCGCACCGACTCCTGCTCCCAGGCGAACCAGGCGGCGGGGTCCGCGGCCGGATCGGGGCGCGCGGCATCCAGCAGGTGCAGCGCCAGCTGTGGCGTGCCGGCCTGGCTCAACTGCTCGATCGCCTCCAGGGAGGGGCCCGCGTGGACACTCAGCGGCAGGCCGCAAAGCAGCGGCAACAGGCAAAGAAGGCGGTGCGGGCGCAATGTCACGGAGATCTCCTGCAAACGCAAACGGGCGCCCCGCTCGCGCGGGGCGCCCGTCATTGTACGCCCGGAGGGAGCCGGGATCAGCCGCGGCTGGCCAGCTTCTCCTTGATACGCGCGGCCTTGCCGGTACGACCACGCTGGTAGTACAGCTTGGCCCGGCGCACGTCGCCGCGACGCTTGACCTTGATCTCCGCCACCAGCGGGCTGTAGGTCTGGAACACGCGCTCCACACCCTCGCCGGAGGAGATCTTGCGCACGGTGAAGGCCGAGTTCAGGCCGCGATTGCGCTTGGCAATCACCACGCCCTCGAAGGCCTGCAGACGCTCACGCTCGCCCTCCTTCACCTTCACCTGCACGACCACGGTATCGCCGGGGCCGAAGGCCGGCACTTCCTTCTGCATCTGCTCGGCTTCCAGCTGCTGGATGATGTTGCTCATTTCTCGCCACTCCACTTCCGGTATTTCGTTCGCCCTAGTCCCGCGACCCGGCCCCTTCGCCGTGTTCGCGGATGAACTCTTCCAGCAGGTCGGCCCGCTCCCGGTCCAGCGCGCCCCCTTCCAGCAGGTCGGGGCGCCGCAGCCAGGTACGGCCGAGGGCCTGCTTCAGCCGCCAGCGGCGGATCCGCTCGTGATCCCCGCTCAGCAGCACCTCCGGCACCCGCATGCCGTCGACCTCTTCCGGCCGGGTGTAATGCGGGCAATCCAGCAGGCCCTCCATGAACGAGTCCTGCCGGGCCGATTCCTCGTCGCCCAGGGCCCCGGGGATGAACCGGGTCAGGGCGTCGATCATCACCAGCGCGGCCAGTTCGCCGCCGCTCAGCACGTAGTCGCCGATCGACCACTCCTCGTCGATCCCGGCCTCGACCACGCGCTCGTCGATGCCTTCGTAGCGGCCGGCGACCAGGATCAGCCGGCCGTGGCCGAGCAGTTCCTCCACCCCGGCCTGGTCGAGGCGGCGCCCCTGCGGACTGAGCAGGATCACCCGCGCCGGCCCCTCGACCGCCGCGCGCGCCTCCCGCAGGAGGTCGCGCAGCGGCTCGTATTTCATCACCATCCCCGGGCCGCCGCCGTAGGGACGGTCATCCACGGTCCGATGACGGTCGTGGGTGTAGTCCCGCGGGTTCCAGACCGCCAGCTCCAGCAGGCCCCGCTGAATCGCCCGCCCGGTGATGCCGTAATCCGCCAGCCCCGAGACCATCTCCGGAAAGATGGTCACCACGTCGACCCGCACCCCTAAAACTCCGGGTCCCAGTCGACCGTGAGCCGCTTGCCCGCCAGGTCGACCTCGGTCACCACCTGCTCGGGCACGAAGGGGATCAGCCGTTCGCGCTCACCCTTCACCACCAGCACGTCGTTGGCGCCGGTCTCCAGCAGGTGGTCCACCATTCCCAGCTCCACGCCCGCGGTGGTCACCACCCGCAGGCCGACCAGGTCGGACCAGTAATACTCGCCGGGCTCGGCAGGCGGGAACTGGTCCCGCCGTACCAGGATCTCGCGACCGATCAGCCCGCGTGCCTGCTCCCGGTCGTCGTAACCCTCGAGCCGGACCACCACGCCCTTGCCGTGGGCCCGGCCCTCGGCAACGCGCATTTCCGCCATGCCCTGCGGCCCCCGCAGGTACCAGGGACCGTAATCCACCACGTTTTCGCGCGGATCGGTGTAGGAAAACACCTTCACCCAACCGCGCACGCCGT
>CAZMMH010000185.1:0-5058 GCA_964567315.1 uncultured Gammaproteobacteria bacterium | reverse complement strand
ACGGCGGCGCCAACCAGAAGGTGCTGGAGATGCTGGGCGAGGTGGGCTCCGCGGACAAGGCCGAGGCCTACGTGGAGCAGCGGCTGGCCAACAAGGAGGTCATCTGGGGCATGGGCCACCGCGAGTACAAGACCAAGGATCCCCGGGCCACCATCCTGCAGGGGCTGATGGCACAGCTGATGGAGGCCCGCGGCGGCAACCTCAACCCGATGTTCGAGACCGCCCAGGCGGTGGAGCGCGCGGCCGAGGCGCGCCTGGCGCATAAGGGCGTCTACGCCAACGTCGACTTCTACTCGGGCCTGCTCTACATGGAAATGGGGATTCCGGCCGACCAGTTCACCGCGCTGTTCGCGGTCGCGCGTGCCGCCGGATGGCTGGCCCACTGGCGCGAACAGCTGGGCAACAACCGCATCTTCCGTCCCACCCAGGTCTACACCGGCGGGGCGCCGCGGCCCTACGTCGTCCTCAACGAACGCGGCTGAGCGCCCTCCTCAGGCGCCGCCGCCGGCGGGGAACACCCCGCCCAGCACCACCGGGTGGCGCGCCCCGGTCACCGCCGGCAGGTTGCCCGGTCGACCCTGCAGGGTCCGCCGGGCCAGCCAGGCAAAGGCCAGCGCCTCCACCCAGTCCGGATCGATGCCGTGGCTGGCGGTGCTGGTCACCGTGCAGTCCGGCAGGTGGTGGCCAAGGCGCGCCAGCACGGCGCCGTTGTGTGCCCCTCCACCACATACCAGCAGTTCCCGTGTGCCGCTGGCATGGCGCCAGACCGCATCGGCCACGCTGGCGGCGGTCAGCTCCACCAGGGTCGCCTGCACATCCTCCGGCGCCAGGTGGCGTCCCGCCTGCTGCAGCTGCCGCTCCAGCCACTCCCCATTGAAAACTTCCCGCCCGGTGCTCTTCGGCGGTGGCGCCTGGAAATAGGGGTCGCCGAGCAGCCGGTCCAGCAGCGGCGGATCGACCCGCCCGCTCCGCGCCCAGGTGCCGTCGCGGTCGAACGGAACGCCGAGGTGGCGCTGGGCCCAGCCATCCAGCAGTACGTTGCCGGGGCCGGTGTCGAAGCCGGTGACCGGGGCGGCGGCCGCCCCGGGCAGCACGGTGATGTTGGCGATGCCGCCGAGGTTGAGGACCACGCGGGTGTGCCCTGCGGCGAACACCTCGGCATGGAAGGCGGGCACCAGCGGGGCGCCCTGGCCGCCCGCGGCCATGTCGCGGCGGCGGAAATCGGCGACCGTGGTGATGCCGGTGCGCTCCGCGATGATGTTGGGGTCACCGATCTGCAGGCTGAAGGGGGCGTCGCCCAGCGGCTGGTGGTAGAGGGTCTGGCCGTGGCTGCCGATTGCGGTGACCGCCTCCGGGGCCATGCCGGCCGCCTCCAGCAGGGCCAGGCTGGCGTCGGCGAACAGCTGCCCCAGGCGGTGGTCGAGCTCGCCGAAGCACTGCAGGGGATGGGGCGAGTGGTTGCCGGCCAGGCGCAGCAGCGCCTCGCGCAGGCTCTCCGGCATCGGTGCGCTGTGGCTGGCCAGCAGCCGTGGGCGCCCCTCGTCGAAGGCCACCAGCACGGCGTCCACGCCGTCCATGCTGGTGCCGGACATCAGGCCGATGTACAGCTCCGGCACCGCGGCGGCCGATCAGCGTCGATTCATCGCCACCAGCGAGCGCTTATAGGTGTCGAGCTGCGCCAGCAGTGGCTGGGTTTTCTGCAGGAAGTCGGCCTTCAGTTTGGCCGAGATCGGCCTGGCCTGGGGCAGCTTCACCTTCAGCGGGTCGTGGTGGACACCGTTGACGCGAAATTCGTAATGGAGGTGGGGGCCGGTGGCGAGGCCCGACATGCCCACGTAGCCGATCACCTGGCCCTGCTTCACCCGGCTGCCACGCTTGAGTCCGCCGCGGAACCTGGACATGTGGCCATAGAGGGTGGAGATGTGGCCGCCGTGTTGAATGATGATGGCGCGGCCATAGCCGCCCTTCCAGCCACGGAAGGCGATCTTGCCGTCGCCCGCGGCCTTGATCGGGGTTCCCGTCGGCGCGGCGAAGTCCACCCCCTGGTGGGGGCGGCAGATGCCGAGAATCGGGTGGCAGCGCTGCTTGGCGAAGCGGGAGCTGATGCGGCGGAAGTCGACCGGCGAACGCAGGAAGGCCTTGCGCATGCTCTTGCCGTCCGGCGTGTAGTAGTGGCCGTCATCGTAGCGCACCGCCCGGTAGGTCTTGCCGCGGATCACGAACTCGGCCGCCAGGATGTCGCCGTCGCGCAGTTTGGCGCCATGGCGGTAGAGCTGATCGTAAAGCACGGTGAAACGGTCGCCGTCGCGGATGTCGTGGGCGAAGTCCACGTCCCAACCGAAGATGCCCGCAAACTCCATGATCAGGTTGTCGCTGAGGCCCGCGTCCTGGGCGGCGGCGTAGAAGGAGCTGTCGATGGTGGCGGAGACCAGCTGCGGACGATGCTCGACCGGCAGCTCGATCTTGTGTGCGCTGAAGCCGTCACCGCTGCGCACGACCAGCAGTCGCGCATCGTCGTCCAGGGCGTAACGCAGCTTCTCCAACTCTCCCTCGGCCGAGGTGATCATCTCCAGCTTCTCGCCGGGGTAGAGATGGGTCAGGGTATCGACCTTGTCGCCCAGGCTGAGCAGGCGGTACATCTGCGCCGACGGTACTCCCGCGCGTTTGAACAGGGCCACCAGGTTGTCGCCCGACTTCACCTTGAAGGTGCGCCAGCGGTCGTCTTCGGCGCTGGCCGTCGTCGCCACGGCCTCGGCGGGGGCGGGCTGTGCCGCCGCGTCGGCGGCGAGCGGCCTGTCCTGGGGCATCGTTGCCGTCTGCCGGGTGCCTGCCGTCGGCAGCGCAAGCGGAACCACCGTGCTGCGGCTACGGTCTGCCGTCTGGGCCTTTGCCGCCGCTGCCGGCATCTGCGCCGCGTCCGACCCCGATCGCCCCATCAGCAGCGCCAGTGCGGCCACGCCGAGGGCGAAGCCCGTGCCAAGCGCGACCAGCTTGCGCGCACGGTGCCCGGAGCGGGCCGTGGAAGGCGAGGCAAAATCCTGCATGGGCACGACAAACTCCCCAAATCCAACTATTTATGCCCGCCTACGATAGCTAGCGCAGTTTGTGGGGTCAATGGCAGCCGTCGCATTTTGCCGGTTGGTTTTGCGCGCGTGATATTCTTGCCGCCGGCCACGGCCCGCCGGGCGGCTGGCCCCGGTTTATGTGCAAAACGAGGAACAAGGCATGTCTGCGGTTGACGAGGCGCTCGCGCTGATCCGGCGCGGGAGCGCAGAAATTCTGCTGGAGGAGGACCTGCGCCAACGGTTGGCGTCGGGGCGCCGGCTGCGGGTCAAGGCCGGATTCGATCCGACCGCGCCCGACCTGCACCTGGGCCACACGGTGCTGATCAACAAGCTGCGCCAGTTTCAGGAGCTCGGTCACGAGGTGATGTTCCTGATTGGCGACTTCACCGGCATGATCGGCGACCCCACCGGCAAGAACGTCACCCGCAAGCCCCTCAGCCGCGACGACGTGATCGAGAACGCCCGTACCTATGAAGAGCAGATCTTCAAGATCCTCGATCCCGAGCGGACCCTGGTGATGTTCAACTCCAGCTGGATGAGCGAAATGCAGGCGGCGGACCTGATCCAACTGGCGGCCAAACACACCGTGGCGCGGATGCTCGAGCGGGACGATTTCAGCAAGCGCTACGGCAGCGGGCAGCCGATCGCCATTCACGAGTTTCTCTATCCGCTGATCCAGGGCTACGATTCGGTGGCCATGACGGCCGACGTGGAACTGGGTGGCACCGATCAGAAATTCAATCTACTGGTGGGGCGGCAACTGCAGGAGAGTTACGGCCAGAAGCCCCAGGTGGTGATCACCATGCCGATCCTTGAAGGTCTGGACGGCGTGCAGAAGATGTCCAAGTCCCTCGGCAACTATATCGGCATCAACGAACCGGCCGACGAAATGTTCGGCAAGCTGATGTCCATCTCAGACGACTTGATGTGGCGCTACTTCGAGTTGCTGAGTTTCCGGCCGATGGGCGAGATCGAAGACTTCCGTCGGGAAATTGCCGCTGGCGCCAATCCCCGGGACGTCAAATTCCGCCTGGCGGAAGAACTGGTGGACCGCTTCCACGGCGCCGGTGCCGGCGACCGGGCCCGCGAGGCCTTCGTAGCCCGTTTTCAGAAGGGCCAGACCCCGGACGAGATGCCGGAGTGCGAGGTGGTCGTCGGCGACGGCTTGCCTCTGGCCAACGTCCTTAAGGAGGCGGGCCTGACCGCCAGTACCTCCGACGCCATGCGCATGATTCGCCAGGGTGCGGTACGTCTCGATTCCGAAAGGGTCGAAGACCCCAAGCAGGCCCTTGCCGCCGGCTCCACCCACGTGATCCAGGTGGGCAAACGCCGCTTCGCCCGGGTGACGCTGCTGTCCTGAGGCGCGCCGCTCACGGCCATTCCTGACCCTTATAACGCACGGCCTTGCCGTCCCGGCGGGGCCCGTGCGAGTTCTTCCGCGGCAGGGGCAAAAAGCAGTTGACGAATCGCACTGGGCGCGTAGAATGCGCGCCTCTCGCAGGGATCGCGAGCCGCGTCGAGGCGGGCACGAAACCTGGTTTCGCGCAGGGCTTGACACGGGGCTGGCGCACTGTAGAATGCGCGCCTCTCGCAGGGATCGCGACACCGAATTGACACCGCGCTGAAAGATTTTTGCAACGCGGTGTTGACAAGGGGAAGCGGCGCTGTAGAATACGCGCCTCCTGATCTGGCGGGGCTTAACGCACCGCAACGAAACACGGATCAGGGTGTTGACGAAAACGAGCGGTCATGTAGAATGGTCCGTCTCAGCCGAGCAGAAACATTCGCCGGCGCGCTCTTTAAAAATTCGGTTAGGTAACTTGTGTGGGTGCTTGCGTCGTAGTTTGTGATTGCGAAGCAACTTCCGGAGCGGGTTGAGGCGTTCGCGCCAAGAGTCGTTTCGGGCACCGGATTGATGGCCCTTAGCCATCGCTATGATTAAACTGAAGAGTTTGATCCTGGCTCAGATTGAACGCTGGCGGCATGCTTAACA
>CAZMMH010000184.1:0-5063 GCA_964567315.1 uncultured Gammaproteobacteria bacterium | reverse complement strand
AGCTGCTGGAGATGAACTGCGGCCCGCCCATGGCGCCGGCGTAGGAGCCGGTGACCGCCAGTGGGTCGAGCTTTTCCTCGCGGGTGAGCAGCAGGTACTGCTCCAGTTCGCGGCGGAAGAAGGCGCCGCGGGGCGGGTAGCCGAAGGCCAGGGTGGCCAGGGCGTCGAGCACCCGGTAGTGCCCGGCGTGGCGCCCGTAGCGGGTCTCCACGCCGATGATGGCGACGATCACCTCGGGGGCGACGCCGTAGACCCGCTCGGCCCGTGCCAGCACCGCCGCGTTGCGCTGCCAGAAGCGCACGCCGCCCTCGATGCGGTCGCGGGTGAGGAAGATCGGCCGGTACTGCGACCAGGGCTTGGCCTCGGCGGGGCGGGTGATGGCGTCGATGATGTTCTGTTGGAACTTGGCTTCGCCCAGCAGCTTGCTCAGGCGGGTCGGGTCGAAGTGGTGGCGGCTGGCCATCTGCTCGACGAACTGTCGTACCTGCGGCTGATCCGGCAGCTCGGCCGCCTGTAGGGGGGCGCCGGCAAGCAGCAGCACGAGGGTGAGGATCAGGCTTGACGTAAACGGGCGCGACATGGGCATCACCGGTGCGCGGCTACTGCTACTGGGTAAGCAGTTTGCGGTGGGTGTGGATGGACATGAGGATACCGAAACCGGCCATCAGGGTCACCATCGAAGTGCCGCCGTAACTGACCAGGGGCAAGGGCAGGCCGACCACCGGCAGCAGGCCGGAGACCATGCCGGTGTTGATCACGATGTAGATGAAGAAGGTCAGGCCCAGGCTGCCGGCCAGCAGGCGGGTGAAGGTGTCCTGGGCCTGGTGGGCGATGTACAGGCAGCGGAACAGAATGAACAGGTAGAGACTGAACAGGATCAATGCGCCGATCAGGCCGAACTCCTCGCCGAGCACGGCGAAGATGAAGTCGGTGGAGCGCTCGGGCAGAAAGTCCAGGTGCGACTGGGTGCCGTTGAGCCAGCCCTTGCCGAACAGGCCGCCGGAGCCGATGGCGATCTTCGACTGGATGATGTGGTAGCCCGAGCCCAACGGATCCTTTTCCGGGTCGAGGAAGGTCAGCACCCGCTGGCGCTGGTAGTCGTGCATGCCGAAGGTCCACAGCAGCCAGGACATGGGCAGCGCCAGGACCACGGCGCCGCCCATGACCTTCCACGGCAGGCCGGCCAGGAACAGGACGAAGAAGCCGGAGGCGGCGATCAGCAGGGCGGTGCCGAGGTCCGGCTCCTTGGCGATCAGCAGGGTCGGCACCAGGATCAGCGTCCCGGCGATCAGCAGCCGCTTCCAGTCCGGCGGCAGCGGCCGTTCGGCCAGGTACCAGGCGATCATCATCGGCACCGCCAGCTTGACGATCTCCGAGGGCTGGAAGCGGAACAGGCGCAGATCGAGCCAGCGCTGTGCGCCCTTGCCGGTGTGGCCGATCACCAGCACCGCGATCAGCAGCAGCACGCCGACGACGAAGATCCGCACCGACCAGTGGCGCAGCATGCGTGGCGGGATCTGGGCCACGCCGATCAGCACCGAGAAGGCCAGGCCCATGCGCAAGGCCTGGCGCAACAGCATGTCGACGCTCTGGTCGCTGGCGCTGTAGAGCACCACCAGGCCGAGGGCCGAGGTGACCAGCAGGCCGATCAGCAGCGGCAGGTCGATGTGGTGGCGGATGAAGAACAGCCGCAGGCGGTCCTCGCTGGACGGCTGGCGGCTGGGGTCGTCGAAGATCATGGGACCTTCCCTCGCTGCAGGTAGCGGTCCATCACGGCGCGCGCGATGGGGCCGGCGACCGCACCGCCGCTGCCGCCGTTCTCGACGATCACGGCGATCACGATGCGCGGCTTGTCGAGCGGTGCGATGGCCACGAACAGGGCGTGGTCGCGCAGGCGTTCGGCGATCTTCTTCGGGTCGTAGCGCTCCTCCTGGGGGATGCCGAAGACCTGCGCCGTGCCGGTCTTGCCGGCGAAACGGTAGGGAGCGTCGACGCCCAGCCGGCGGGCGGTGCCGTGGGGGCCGTAGATCACTTCCTCCATGCCGTGAATCACGGCGTTCCAGTCCTGTTGGCTGACCCCGGACACGCTGGGCAGCGGCATCAGGTTCATTGGTTGCGTGCTGCCGTCGGGCAGCTTCTCGGCAGCCACCGTGCGCGGGGCGAAGCGCTTGCCGTGCATGGCCAGGGTGGCCATGGCCGAGGCCAGCTGCAGCGGGGTGGCGGTGAAAAAGCCCTGGCCGATGCCGGCGATCAGGGTCTCGCCCGGGTACCACGGCTCATTGCGCGCGCGCCGCTTCCACTCCTTGGACGGCAGCAGGCCGCCAAGTTCTCCCGGCAGATCGACCCCGGTGGGGGCGCCGAAACCGAACTTGCTGAGGAAGGCGTGCATCCGGTCGATGCCCAGGCTGTTGGCCAGCTCGTAGAAATAGACGTCGCAGGACTGCTCGATCGCGTTGGTCAGGTCGACCAGACCGTGGCCGCCGTGTTTCCAGTCGCGGTAATGGTGTTCGCTGCCGGGCAGCTGATAATAGCCGGGACAGAAGACCTTGCGTCCCACCGTGGTCACTCCGTCCACCAGGCCGGCCAGGCCCATCAGCGGCTTGATCGTGGAGCCGGGCGGGTATTGGCCGCGCAGGGCGCGGTTGAACAGCGGCCGGTCGGGGTCGTGCTGCAGAATGTCGTAGTCCTTCGCCGGGATGCCGTTGACGAACAGGTTGGGGTCGAAGGAGGGGCGGCTGACCAGGGCCAGCACCTCGCCGTTGCGCGGGTCCAGTGCCACCAGGGCTCCGCGCCGGTCGCCGAAGGCCTTGTCCGCGGTCTGTTGCAGATCGGCGTCGAGGGAGAGGTAGAGATCGTCGCCGGGCACCGCCGGCTGGGTGTCGAGCACGCGCACGGTGCGGCCCTGGGCGTTCACCTCCAACTGGCGCAGGCCCACCTTGCCGTGGAGCACGTCTTCGTAGGATTTCTCCACTCCGGTCTTGCCGATGTGGGTGGTGCCGCTGTAGTTGGCCTCGTCGATGATGTTGAGCTCGCGCTCGTTGATGCGTCCGACGTAGCCGACCACGTGGGCGGCGAGCGCCCCCAGCGGGTAGTGGCGGTTGAGGTGGGCGACCACGTCGACCCCGGGCAGGGTGTGCAGCTCCACTGCCACCCGGGCCAGCTCCTCGTCGCTCAGGCGGAAGCGCAGGGGCACGCTCTCGAAGCGCCGCTTGTGCTTGAGCAGCTGGCGGAAGCGCTGCAGGTCGGCGTCGCTGATCGACACCAGCTGGCCCAGGCGCTTGAGGGTGCCGTCCATGTCCTTGACCTGCTCGGGGGTGATCTCCAGGCGGTAGGCGGGCAGGTTTTCCGCCAGCAGCACGCCGTTGCGGTCGTAGATCAGGCCGCGGGTCGGTGCGATCGGCGCCAGGCGGATGCGGTTGCCGTTGGAGAGGGTGGTGTAGTGGGAGTGGTTGAGCACCTGCAGGTAGACCAGTTCGCCGACCACCGCCAGGAGCAGCAGCAGCATTATCACCGCGGCGGCGATGATCCGGTCGAGAAACAGGCGGTTCTCGCGGAAGTGATCCTTGAGGGTCGGCGTGGGGGCCATGGCGGGTCAGGCCACGCGGAAGTAGCGGCGGATCTCGCGCAGCACCAGGAACAGCGGCGCCCAGGCCACGGCGCCGGTGAGCGACGGCAGCCAGTAGTACCAGCCGCCGGAGGCCCGGCCGAGGATGCCCTCGACCCACAGCAGCAGCATCTGGTACAGGGCCAGCAGCACCATGATCACCGCCGCCTGCTGCCACAGGGGGTAGACCCGCAGCCGGCGGTGCAGTTTGACCGTGATGAAGGTGATGATCGCCAGGCCCATGCCGTGCTCGCCCAGCAGCGAACCGCGCAGGGCGTCCAGCGGCAGACCCATGCCCCAGGCGATGCCGACGCTGACCCGGTGGGGCAGGGCCATGCTCCAGTAGAGCAGCACCAGCGCGGTCCATTCCGGCCAGGCCCGCGCCACCGCCTCGGGCAGGGGCAGAATGCTCAGGCTCAGCGCCGCCGCCAGGCTCAGGGCGATGATCCAGTTGTTGCGCCGCGGCGGGGTGGTCATGGCGGCGGTGCCTCGGTCACGCGGCGCCCGCTCCACACCAGCAGCACCTCGCGGCTACGGTCGAGATCGGCGGTGGGTGTGGCGCTGATGGCGAGAAAGCCCTGGCCGGGATTACGCCGCACCGATTTGACCACGGCCACCGGGTAGCCGGGCGGGAAGCGTCCGCCGAGACCGGAGGTGACCAGCAGGTCACCCACCTGGACGTCGGCGTTGTTGGGCAGGTACTGCACGTCGAGCCGGTTCAGCGAGCCAGTGCCGGTGGCGATGGCACGCAGACCGTTGCGGTTGATCTGTACCGGCAGGGCGTGGCTGGGATCGGTGATCAGGATTGCCGAGCTGCTCACCGGGCCGACATGGATCAGCTGGCCCATGACCCCGTGGGCGTCGAGAATCGGCTGGCCGACGTAGGCGCCGTTGACGCTGCCCTTGTTGATCACCACCTGGTGCTTGTAGGGGTCGAGGTCGACGCCCAGCAGCTCCGCCACCACCGCCCGTTCGCCCACCTTGCCGGAGGACTTGAGCAGGGTGCGCAGGCGCTGGTTCTCGCGGTCGAGGGCGTCGAGCTGCTGCAGCTTGACGGCGATCTTCAGCTGATTCCGCCGCAGTTCGGCGTTTTCCCGCAGCAGCTCCTCGCGCGAGGCGAAGGAGGTGCCGAGCCAGCTGCCCACGGCGTGGGGCAGGTTGACCAGGTATTGCAGCGGCAATACCGCGGTAGAGACGACGGCGCGCACCGGCTCCAGGTAGCGGAGCCGGTGGTCGACGGTCATCAGGATTACCGAGATCAAGACCAGACCCGCCAGGCGCAGGGCGAGAAACGGGCCTTGTGTGAACATCGGTTTGATCGCCAGTCCTCCGCGGCGCGGGCGGCAAGCGAATTATTCGATGGAGAACAGTTCGCCGCCGTGCTCGTCGATCATTTCAATTGCCCGGCCGCCGCCGCGGGCGACGCAGGTCAGGGGGTCCTCGGCGACGATCACCGGCA
>CAZMMH010000183.1:0-5094 GCA_964567315.1 uncultured Gammaproteobacteria bacterium | reverse complement strand
CGTCGCGGCGGCCGTCGTACCACCAGTTCTGCTTCAGGCCGAAGCGGCGGCCGGTTCCCGGAATGAACTGCCACAGCCCGGCGGCGCGGCCGTTGGAGTAGGCGAAGGGGTGGTAGGCACTCTCCACCACCGGCAGCAGGGCGATCTCGGTGGGCATATGCCGCGCCTTGAGCTGCTGCACGATGTAGTAAATGTAGCGGTCGCCGCGCTCCAGGGCCCGGGTCAGGTAGTGGGGATGACGGCTGTACCAGGCGAGCTGCTGGGCCACCCGCGGCCGCTGCACCACCTTGAGGGCGAAGCCGTGACGCAGGTCGGGCCAGACTGAGCCGCTACGGCTGCTGCGTGCGGCGTGGGCGGGCGGCAGGGAGAGCGAAGCCTCGGCGGCCTCGACGCTCTTGCCGCCGGCATCGCTGTCGTCCGCGCTCAGGCTCTGGGCGTCGGCACCCTCGTCGGGGGCGGCGGCCGGCGCCGCCGGGCTGTCGGCGGCCACGGACGGGGTGGCGGCTGGGGGGAAGGCATTGTCGCCGACCCGGGCGGTTTGAGTGACACAGCCGCCCAGCAGGGCGACGGTGGCGAGCAGTACGAGTGATCGATGAGGGGGCATGCGCTACGTCAGTCCAGTTCGTCTTTCCATTCCCGCACCGCCGCGAAGACCTCGGCGGGCGTGTCGAGTTTTCTGCCGGCGTAGGCCTCGGCGGCCCGCACCACCGGCTCCACGTCAAAGCGCAGAAAGGGGTTGGTGCGTTTTTCCAGCTCCAGGCGCGAGGGCACCGTCGGCAGGCCGTCGGCGCGGCGGGCCCGGTCTTGGGCCTCCCGTTCGGCCAGTGCCGGGCTCTCAGGCTCCACCACACGGGCGAAGCGCAGGTTGTCCAGGGTGTATTCGTGGGCGCAGTAGACCAGGGTCTCGTCCGGCAGCGCCCGCAGCCGGGCCAGGGAGGCCTGCATCTGTACCGGTGTGCCCTCGAACAGCCGGCCACAGCCGGCGGTGAACAGGGTGTCGCCACAGAACAGCGCGCCATGTCCATAAAAGGCGATGTGGCTGCGAGTGTGCCCGGGTAGCTCAAGCACCTCCAGGCGCAGGCCCAGCTCCGCCACCTCGACCAGGTCGCCGTCGCCGACCCGGCGGCTGACCGCCGGAATCCGCGGATCCTCCGGCGCGATCACCGCGGCGCCGTAGTGCGCGACCAGCTCCTCCACCCCCCCGGTATGGTCGCCGTGGTGATGGGTGAGCAGGATCGCCAGCAGCCTGCTGCCGCTCGCCTCCAGCCGCTCGATCACGGGCTCCGCCTCGCCGGGATCCACCAGCACCGCGTGGCGGCGGGGCTCGTCGTGGATCAGCCAGATGTAGTTGTCTTCGAAGGCCGGGACGTAATCGACTGGCAACATTCGCGTATGGTGACAGCGGTGCCCGTTGGGGTCAAACCGGCTGGTCCCGGGGCGACCCGCCGCGGTATCCTTGGCCTTCCATGGCCGGTCCCGACTCCCTTACCACCGCCGAGAAACGCCGACGCCTGCGTGCATGGTTCCGCGGCATGCCCGGGCGCATGCTGCGGGCGGAGGCGCGCAAGCACCTGGATCAGCTGTTGCCCGGCCTGTTCGGCTACCACCTGGTGCAGGTGGGCAGCGTCGGCGACGACGCCGAGCTGCAGCTGACCAGCCGGGTCAACCACCGGGTGCTGCAGGACTGCCAGTCCGACGGCGATGCCGGCCAGCCCGGGCTGCTGGCGCGGGCCGATGCCCTGCCCTATGCCGAGAGCAGCGTGGACGTGCTGCTGTTGCCGCACGTGCTGGAGTTCGAGCAGGCCCCCCACGAGGTGCTGCGCGAGGCCTGGCGGGTGCTGGTGCCGGAGGGGCACGTGCTGGTGGTCGGCTTCAACCCCTGGAGCCTGTGGGGGCTGTCGCGGCTCCTGCACCGGCGCCGCGGGACACCCTGGGGCGGGCGCTTCTTCGCGCAGACCCGGATCCGCGACTGGCTGGCCCTGCTCGGCTTCCAGGTGGTGGCGCTGCACCATTTCGGCTTCCGCCCACCGCTGCGCAGCGAGGCGCTGCTGCGCCGGCTGGCCTGGCTGGAGCGGGTCGGCGCCCGCTGGTGGCCGCCGCTGGGCGGCGGTTACGTGCTGGTGGCGCGCAAGCGGGTGCGCACCCTGACCCCGCTGCGTCCGCGCTGGCGCTCGCGCCGCAGCCGCCTGCTGGGCGGCGTGGTCGAACCCACCACCCGGGGGATGCAGCGCCGTGGATGAGGTCGAGGTCTTCACCGACGGCGCCTGCCGCGGCAATCCCGGGCCCGGCGGCTGGGGCGCGATCCTGCGCGCCAAGGGCAAGGAGAAGGAACTGCACGGCGGTGAGGGCGAAACCACCAACAACCGCATGGAGCTGATGGCGGCGATCCGCGCCCTGGAGGCGCTCAAACGCCCCTGCCGGGTCACCCTGACCACCGACTCGCAGTACGTGATGAAGGGCATCACCGAGTGGCTGGTGAACTGGAAACGGCGCGGCTGGAAAACCGCCGACCGCAAGCCGGTGAAGAACGTCGACCTGTGGCAGCGGCTGGACGCGGCGCTGGCGCCGCACCAGGTGGAGTGGCGCTGGGTGCGCGGCCACACCGGCCATCCGGAAAACGAACGGGCCGACCAACTGGCCAACCGCGGTATCGACGAGCTGGGCTGACAGGGGAGAGAAGGGCATGGCCAAGCGCCAGATCGTGCTGGATACGGAGACCACCGGTCTCGAACCGCAGGAAGGGCACCGCATCATCGAGGTGGGCTGCGTCGAGCTGGTCGGTCGCCGCCTCACCGGCAACACCTACCATCGCTACCTGCAGCCGGACCGGGAGATCGACGCCGGGGCGGTGGAGGTGCACGGCATCACCAATGAATTCCTCGCCGACAAGCCGCGCTTTCGCGACGTGGCCGAGGAGTTCGTGGAGCTCATCCGCGGCGCCGAGCTGATCATCCACAACGCCGCCTTCGACGTCGGCTTCCTCAACCACGAACTGGGGATGCTCGACGGCGACTGGGCGCGGGTCGAGGATTACTGCGCGGTCCTCGACACCCTGAAACTGGCCCGCGACCTGCACCCGGGCCAGCGCAACAGCCTGGACGCCCTGTGCAAGCGCTACGACGTGGACAATACCCAGCGCACCCTGCACGGCGCGCTGCTGGACGCCGAGATCCTGGCCGACGTCTATCTGGCCATGACCGGCGGCCAGACCACTCTTTCCCTCGGCGGCGAGAGCGAGGGCGGCGGCGAGCAGGCCAGCGCGGGGGGCATCCGCCGGCTGGCCGCGGAGCGTCCGCCGCTGGCGGTGATCCATGCCGACAGCGCCGAGGTGGCGGCTCACGAGGCGCGCCTGGCGGCGGTGGACAAGGCCAGCGGCGGCGGCTGTCTCTGGCTCAAGGGGGCCGAGAGCGCCGGCTCCTGACGGCGCCGGCTGGCCTGCGCCGTGGGAGCTTCTATGCTCTCTTCAGGCGCTGTCGAATGATCGCCCGAGGGAGAGGCGCATGAAAAACGCAAAGGATGACAAGCGGGATGGCGTATTCCGACTGCCCCTGAGACGGGTCCCGGGAGGAGGTTCTCCATGTCGTTGCTGAAGGGGCTGCGCCAACTGCTCAACTACGGCTTCCTGATCCTGCTGATCGTGCTGGTGGTGGCGGTCTATCTGTTCCGCGATCGGATCTATCCCCCGGGGGCGGGCGAGCCCCCCGCCCCGGTCACCTGGCAGGCCCCGGCGGATGCCGCCGTCGCTGCAGCCGCCCCTGCCGACAGCGCCACCCCGGCCCCCGCAACGGAGCCCACCACGCCCGCCCCCGTCGACGTGCCGTCGCCGCCCGTGCAGAGCGAGGCGGAGCGGGCGCCCGCCACCTCCGTGCCGCCGGGGCCGGCCGCCGCGTCCGCGGCAGACGTGCCGGAAGAGCCCGAGAATCCTCCGCCGGTGGCCGCCGCGGCCGCCCCGGCAGCGCCTCCCGCGCTGGCGCCGCCGACCGCCGCGGAACCCGCACCGCCCCCGGCGGGTCCATCCGACGGGGCACAGGCGCCGGTGGCGCAAGCGGATACGGCCACTCTGGCGGCCGCGCGCGCGGCGCGGTGGCGCGGGGGGGTGGGCGGCCCCCCGGTGGGCGTGGTCCGGTAGGACATTGTTTAGGCCCCCGGGGTGGTGCGGCGCTTCCAGCCGGTGTTCGTCGCGCCGCCCTCCGTGGAGGACGCGGTGGCGATCCTGCGAGGGTTGAAGGAGCGCTACGAGGTCCACCACGGGGTCCGCATCACCGACGACGCGATCATCGCGGCCGCCAGGCTGTCGGACCGCTACATCGGCGGACGCTTCCTTCCCGACAAGGCCATCGACCTGATCGACGAAGCGGCCAGCCGGCTGCGCATCGAGATCGACTCGCTGCCGCAGGAGATCGACGAGGTCGAGCGCCGCGTCACGCAGCTGGAGATCGAGCGCCAGGCTCTCCAGAAGGAGAGGCGGGGCAGTGGGGCCGAGCGGCGCGCCGCGATCGAGGCCGAGCTGTCCGAGCTCAAGGAGAAGAGCCAGGGCATGAAGGCCCGCTGGCAGGCGGAGAAGGACGTCATCGGCCACATCCAGGAGCTACGTACCCGGGTCGACGAGCTTCGCGTCGAGGCGGAGCGCGCGACGCGCACGGGCGAGCTCAACCGGGCAGCCGAGATCAGCTACGGAGAGATCCCCCAGGCAGAGGACCGCATCAAGGAGCTCTCGGCCCGGCTGGCGGAGCTGCAGAAGGACCAGAAGTACCTCAAGGAAGAGGTGGAGGCCGACGACATCGCCGCGGTGGTGGCGGAGTGGACGGGCATCCCGGTGAGCCGTCTGCTCGAGTCCGAGCGCCAGCGCCTGGCGCACCTCGAGGAGCATCTGGGTCGTCGGGTCATCGGGCAGGAAGAGGCCGTTCGCGCCGTCTCGAACGCCGTGCGCCGTGCGCGTGCCGGCCTCCAGGACCCGAACCGGCCCGTGGGCTCGTTCATCTTCCTCGGCCCGACGGGGGTGGGAAAGACCGAGACGGCCCGCGCTCTGGCCGAGTTCATCTTCGACGACGAGCGCGCCATGGTACGCCTCGACATGTCCGAGTACATGGAGAA
>CAZMMH010000182.1:0-5094 GCA_964567315.1 uncultured Gammaproteobacteria bacterium | reverse complement strand
GGTGCGCAGGGCGTCGATCTCCTCGGTCACCTTCATGGTGCCGAGCTGGGCGGTGAAGGCCGAGCCGGAGCGGCCGGCGACGATGATCGCGGTCATCAGCGGCGCCAGCTCGCGCACCATCGCCAGGCCCACCAGGTCGGCGATGAAGATGTTGGCGCCGAAACGCTCCAGCTGCACCGCACCCTGGTAGGCGATCACCACCCCCATCAGAAAGGAGAGCAGGCCGACGATGGGCAGGGCGTGGAAGCCGGCCGCCTGCAGGTTGGCCATCAGCGCGCGCAGGCGCAGGCGCCGCGGGTCGGCCAGCGAGCGCAGCAGGGCCAGGCTTGCTTCGCCGACGAAGGAGAGGAAGCCGTAGCCCTCAGTGAGCAGGCGTACGCTCTCGCGTCCGGTGCGCTCGAAAAAGCCGGCTTCCCGCTGACGGGCGGCGAACGGCGCCACCTCGCCCACCAGGGTCAGCAGCTCGCGCTGGCCCTCGGCCAGGCCCTGGAGCTCGACCTCACTGCCGGCCTGCTTCAGCGCCTCCAGGGTGCGCCGCAGCAGCCAGGCGCCGGCGGTGTCCATGGCGGCGATGGCGGAGGCGTCGATTCGCAGCTGCGGTTGGCGGGCGAGACGTTGCAGCTGCAGGCTGCGGTCGAGCCCGGCGATGCCGGCCAGGGTCCAGCGGCCGCCGAGCTGCAGCTGCTCTCCCTCGCTGCGGAGCCAGGCTGGATCGGTCGCGGGCTGGGTCACCTGACTAGGCCCCCGCGCCGTTCAGTCGGAGGCCCGATTGCGGCCGGCGCTCTTGGCCCGGTAGAGGGCGGCGTCGGCGGCGGAGATCAGTTCGTCGCCGGTCATCTGTTCCTGCAGCGCGGCGACGCCGGCGGAGACGGTGACCGGCGGCAAGAGCCGCCCGTCGGCCTCCATGATCTGCTGACCGGCCACCGATTCGACCAGGCGCCGGGCGATCTCCATGGTCGCCTCCAGCGGGGTGTCGGGCAGCAGAATGACGAATTCCTCGCCGCCGAAGCGGGCGCCGGTATCGTCGGGGCGGATGTGGGCGCCGATCACCCGGGCGAAGCTGCGCAGGGCGGTATCGCCGGCCAGGTGGCCGTGGCTGTCGTTGTACTGCTTGAAATGGTCCAGGTCGAACATGATTGCGCTCAGGCTGCCGTGGCGGAAGCTGGAGCGCTGTACCAGCCGTTCCAGTACCTCCTCCAGCCAACGCCGGTTGTGCAGGCCGGTGAGCGGGTCGATCTTGGAGTGGTGCTCGTAGATCCGCTGCAGGTGGTGGCTCTCGTTGAGCAGCGAGTTGTTGTGGCGCAGGCGCGAGGAGAGGATGAGCAGCAGGTTGCGCGAGATGACGTAGGAGCGGTTGATCAGCGACCAGGCCTGGTCCTCGGGGATTTCCAGCACCACGCTGTCCTCCACTGCGACGACGAAGGCGCTGGTGTGGCGCCCCTCCAGCAGGGACATCTCGCCCACGCAGTCGCCGGGCCGGATGTGGTAGACGGCTGGGTCGGACTGGCTCTCCAGCTGGACCTCGAGCCGGCCTTCGACCAGCAGAAACAGGGTGCTGTTGAGTTCGTTCGGCCTGAGCAGCACGCTGCGCGCGGGCACCGCCCGCACGGGGCAGTAGTCCAACAGCCACGCCAGGGCATCGATACTCTCACCGACGAACAGCGGGTACTCGCTGAGCATCTCGGCGGTGATCTGCGGCAGTGCCATCGGTTCCTCCATCCTGCTTAAGGATGATAGCGCAAGCGCGGTGGTCGCGTATGCTCAGCCGAACAGACGCCGGAACAGGCCGCCGTTGTGCCGGCGCAGGTCGCGCAGCAGTTCGCCGAGGGGCAGTTCGAAACGCGCGCCGAGCTCCGCCGCCTTGTGCCGCAGCGCCTTGAGGCGGGCCTGCCGCACCGCCTCGGTGAAGCCCAGAGCCACCACGTTGCCGCGCCCCTTCACCGGCAGTTGCAGCAGGTGGCCGCTGAAGGCGTTGCCCAGCTCGCTCAGGCTCTGCCTGAGCCGGCGCTGCTGGCTGCTCCAGAGGTTGATCGACAATACGCCGCCCGGATTGAGACGGCTGTGGCAGGCGCTGAAGAAGTCGCGGTTGTCCACCGCCGCGGCCATGCCCTCGGCGTGGTAGGCGTCCACCAGCAGCAGGTCGTAGCGGCCGCCGGCGCGGCGGACGAATTCACCGCCGTCGCCGTGGTGGATGTTGAGCCGTGCAGTATCCGGCAGGGCGAACCAGCTGCGCGCCAGGCGGATCACCGGTAGGCGCATCTCCACCGCGTCGACCCGGCACAGGGGCAGGTGGTGGAGCAGAAAATGGGCCAGGGCCCCGGCACCCAGGCCGACCATCAGGATCCGCTGGGGCGCCGGCTGAAACAGCAGGCTGGCCATCATGGCCTCGGAGTAGGAGAGCACCAGGCGCTGCGGCCGCGCCATGTCGACACAGCTCTGGCGCGCGCTGCTGCCGAAATGTAGGGCGCGCAGGCTGCCTTCCTCGACGATCTCGATGGGGCCTTCGGAATCCCTGCTGAGGTGGATGAGTTTTCCGCCGTAGCGCTGCATTGGCGCATTCTATACCGGACCGGCGGCAGGCGCTGCGCGGCCCTGCTTGCGCCGCAGCGCGACTGCGGCCGCCTATTCCGCGCGTAACACGCAGCGGCCACGGCGCTGCAGCCGGAACGTCATCCGCCGGGCGCAGGCTGGGCACGCGCCGGCAGCAACATCGGGCGGAGGGGATCCCCTGAGTGTGCCGATCAAGGGCGAGCCCTCACTGCGCCAGTTCGCGTTCCAGCAGCAGCGCAACGACAGCCTGTTCGATGCCGGTGCCTGCCTGCGCAACGCCTCGATCAAGCGGGTCAATGGCCTGACCGGCATGAGCCGCGCCTGCGACGGCGCCCATTGCCTTGACCGCAGTGGCTTTTGCGAGGCGCTGGCCATGTTCTGGCGCGGCACGGTCCCGCGGCGGTCGGTCCGATACGCCCGGACGGGGCGATGCAGTACACTAAGCGGCACCCCGTTTCCGGCCAGCGACAGCGCGATGAGTGCAGATTCCGATTTCCAGGCCAAGGCCGCCGGCCTGATCGAGGCCGGGCGCTTCTTTTTCCGGCGCGGCTGGGTCCCGGCCACCAGCAGCAACTTCTCCGCGCGCCTCGACGGCGAGCAGGCGGCGGTGACCCGCTCGGGCGCACACAAGGGGCGTCTGGCCGGCGACGACATCATGCGCGTCGATCTCGCCGGCAACAGCCTGGAGGCCGGCAAACGGCCCTCTGCCGAGACCCTGCTGCACACCACCCTGTATGGGCGCGACCCGGCGGTGGGCTGTGTGCTGCACACCCACTCGGTCAATGCCACCGTGCTTTCGCGCCTGAGCGGCGACGTGCTGGAATTCAGCGACTACGAACTGCAGAAGGCCTTCAGCGGCGTCACCACCCACGCCGGGCGCCTGCAGGTGCCGGTGTTCGAGAACGACCAGGACATTCCGCGCCTGGCGGCGCGGGTGCTGGCCTGGCTCGAGCACCATCCCGAGACCTACGGCTACCTGATCGCCGGCCACGGCCTCTACACCTGGGGCGCCGGCATCGCCGACGCGGTGCGCCACGTGGAGGCCTTTGAATTTCTGCTCGAGTGTGAACTGCTGACCCGGAGACTGCAGCATGAGTGAACTGACCGTCTACGCCACGGAGGCCGCCACGCCGCTGGCGCACCTGACCGATCACGCCGCGATCGCCGCCGAGCTGGCGCCGCTGGGGGTACGTTTCGCACGTTGGCGCACCGATCGCCCCCTGGCCATCGATGCCGGGCAGGAGGAGGTGCTGGCCGCCTATGCCGACGACGTGGAGCGGTTGAACGGGGAGTTCGGCTTTCAGTCGGTGGACGTGGTGGCGTTGCGTCCCGATCACCCCGAACGCGAGGCCTTGCGCGCCAAGTTCCTGCAGGAACACGTGCACGACGATTTCGAGGTGCGCTTCTTCGTCGACGGCCGCGGCCTGTTCTACATTCATGCCGGTGAACGGGTCTACGGCATCCTCTGCGAGCAGGGCGACCTGATCAGCGTGCCGGCCGGCGCCAGGCACTGGTTCGACACCGGCGCCGAACCCGACTTCAAGTGCATCCGCCTGTTCACCGCCCCCAACGGCTGGGAGGCGACCTTCACCGGCGATCCCCTGGACGCGCGTTTCCCGAAGCTGGGGGACTGAAGGGTGGTGCAGGTCATCGTCACCGACATCGAGGGCACCACCTCGTCCATCTCCTTCGTGCACGACGTGCTGTTTCCCTATGCCCGCGCCCACATGGGCGACTTCGTCCGCGGCCACGCCGACGATCCGGCGGTGCAGATGCTGCTCGACGACGCGCGCCGCGAGGCGGGCGCCGAGTTGGACCGGGAACAGTTGATCGCCCAGCTGCAGCAGTGGATCGACGAGGACCGCAAGCTCACCCCGCTCAAGGCGCTGCAGGGGCTGATATGGGAACACGGCTACGCCAGTGGCGACTTCAAGGGCCACCTCTACCCGGACGCCGACCACTGGCTGCGCGCCTGGCAAGCGCAGGGCCTGCGCCTGTACGTCTTTTCCTCGGGCTCGGTGCAGGCGCAGAAGTTGCTGTTCGGGCACACCGAGTTCGGCGACCTGACGCCGCTCTTCTCCGGCTACTTCGACACCAACATCGGCCACAAGCGGGAGCCGGCGGCCTACCAGCGGATCGCCGAGGCCATCGGCGCGGCGCCCGCCGAGGTGCTGTTCCTCTCGGACATCGGCGAGGAGCTGGACGCCGCCCGCGCCGCCGGGATGCGTACGGTCTGGCTGGTGCGCGACGGCGAGCCACGGGCCGATAGCCCCCATCCGCAGGTGAGCGACTTCGGCCAGATCCGCCTCGATTGAGCCCCGCCGCGAACCGACCCTCGTGGGGCGGGCGCTCGCCCGCGAAGGAAATCTCCGTTGGCGTGTCCGTTCCCGATTCCGCAACCGGGGAACCACCGACGAAGACACTGGGAACACCGAGATGGCAGAAAAGGCTTTCCTTCGGTGTCTTCAGCGGTTTTGTTTCTTGCCGCCCGCAATCGGGGGGGCGCAGGTGTAGAAGGCCCGCCCTCGGGCCGAACGTTTTTAG